>NZ_JANOJV010000229.1:0-3803 GCF_031418915.1 Chamaesiphon sp. VAR_48_metabat_135_sub
GGGGAACCCGTCCAAAGGTGAGCCGCAAGTAGAGCACCTTTTCAAGACAGCGGCGTTTTTATGTCTAGGGTTCCCCCCGAATAAAAAAGCGGCGCAGTGTGGTCGGGTTCCCCGACCATACAACTGCGACAAGACAACGACAAGACAGCGCAACAAGACAGAAAGTTGAAAGCGGTGAATAGTGGATGGACAGATGGTGAATTAGTCCCCCCATATCCCCGTCTTCCCAACTCCCCTACACCCTAAACCCCATACCCCACAACCTAGAATGCAAACTTGTCCCAAAGGTCATAGTTCAACAGAAGACGATTTTTGCTCTGAATGTGGGGCGAAAATTATGGGATTGGGGATAGCGGAGCTTAGTTCAAATGCCCTTAATACACCTGTTGCCAATCGATCTGTCTCGCAACCTTGTCCCGATTGCAGTACCCCCCACGAGCCAGATAGCGGTAACTTCTGCGAGATTTGTGGTTATAACTTTCTGACTGGTACTCAGGGTGGAGGTCCCCTGTCAAATTTCCCACCAATAGTTAAGTCAACCAATAGTATTTTCACTGCACCAACTCAACGACCAACACCTGCGGTTACGGCGATCGATCCGCCACTAGAGCATCTACAATGGGAGCTGGTCGTCTCGATCGATCCGAGTTTGGCTACTCCTGACAGCCCCGCAGCACCCACCCAAGCACCGATGAAAATTCAATTAAACTTGGGTAGCAATCTGATCGGACGAACCAGTCAAGCTCGCGCCATCCATCCTGAAATTCCCCTAGATCTCGATGATGCAGTCTCCTCTCGTCACGCGATTCTCACGCTCCATCCTGATGGTGCTCTAGTGCTCAGAGACATCGGTTCATCGAATGGCACAATGGTAAATGGCAAGGAAATCGCGATTATGGCAGATATGCCGATCTCATCTGGCGACGAAATTTCCCTCGGACATTGGACGAAAATTAAAATAATTCGCAAGTAAATACACTCGCATTTTAAACTAATGGGGAGACATTATTACTGCCGCAACCTGTGGGCGATCGTCTTGGATACCCAATATTTATATACCAAGACACACTGTCTGAGGAAATTTCCACACGAAGCTGGTGTCTTCGCTCGGTCTACCTGAGACAATTGACAAGAGATAATCGACAATAAAACAATCGTAATTTGTTTCAACAATTGAACGATATTACTTTTGGAATGGGTAGAGGGATCGAATGAATACAACAATATGTGAGCGACGCGCGTTACATAATTAATCGGTAGAGATGCTCTCTCTTGATGCAGTGGCATCGCCCTAGAAACCTGACCGCACTGCATCGCTTAATGGGTACCCTCAGATCTATGCTTATTACTTAAATAAAGCTCGCATTCCCTCCTGACGTTTGAGCGCGAGTTTCGTCACTTGGCGTTTCTCAGCTTGGCGAATAATCCGATTTAATAATTCCGTATATACCAACGGTGGATTTGATTTTACCCACAGGTAGAAAGAGAGCGAACCAGGGAGAGTATTAATCTCATTGAAATAAAGCTGGTCGCAACTAGCATCGATGATAAAATCGATCCGCGATACACCAGAACAGCCTAATACTTTAAACGCTTGTTTTGCATAGTCTACAGCAGCTTGTTTGAGTTCGGGATTGAGGTCTGGCGGGTCGATGATGCGGGATAAACTCGCCATCCCTTGTGATTCGTTACCACCTGTCTTTTTGCCCCCGTCATCGCGGAGATATTTCTCTTCAAATGTCAGCACACCACTGAGCGAAATGGGCATTTCGATGACAGATGCGGTAATTTCATCATCTTCTAAGACAGAAACATTCACCTCGACAATCTCTTTAACGCAAGGTTCGACGATCGCGTGACTATCATACCTAAAAGTATTCACCAAGCAAGCATTTAATGTCCGCTCGTCTTTTGCTACCCCAATCCCGATACTCGAACCTAAATTACAAGGTTTGACAAAGAGGGGAAGTTGCTCCAATCCAGGTGTTGCAAAAATCTGTGCCCGTACTGATTCTAGACTCTTCTGGGCATCCCGTCGATCGACTAGTGCCGCAGGTAAAACCGGAATACCAGCAGCCTTGAGCATCATTTTACACTGATATTTATTCATTCCCAGAGCCGCAGGCAGCACGCCACACCCTGTATAGGTAGCATCGGCCATCTCCAGCATCCCCTGAATGCACCCATCCTCCCCAAATGTGCCGTGAAAGGCGAGGAAATAGATATCGATGGCACAAACATCGTTCCGACGAGAATTGAGATATGTCAGCCCTTTACTACCCGCCACAGGTAAAAGTGCGACTTCTTGAGCTTCTTTGAGAGAATTGGGGAGGCGACGATAGAAATTTTTATCGAGTAGGTTGTCACCAACGTACCAACGTCCGGTTTGGGCGATGTAGACAGGGATAATATTGTATTGGGTAACGTCAATGACGTTAATCAGTTGGAGTGCTGTAATGACGGAGATTTCGTGTTCGACGGATCTACCACCGAATAATACTGCCAGGTTTTTCTTCTTCATTGCATCTGTCGATCGTGCCGAACAACATTTTACGATCGTTTGGCGGCATCATCTGTAAATCGATCGACCGGAAATCGATATCTTAGCCTTTGACAGCGAGATCGACATTCTTCAGGCTATTGATATTAGCTTTGGCAACTTGAGTTTCGGCTTATCGGGGGAAACGCAGCGCGAGAAGGGGATACTGTCATCGTACACAGGATCGCCTAGCATGGTGGCACTCCAATAACTAGCCACTTGGGTTACTACCTCAACGATCGAGATTCAACTAACAAAACTTTACAATAGTCTCGCTCTTTAGAATACTGTATGATCGATCGGTTATGTCGATCGGGATGCAATTACTCTCTGTCAAAAATGGCATTAAAACCCAGGATGATACAAACAGCCTTCTCTATTTCGCGCCAGTACTTGTCTTCCAACATTCCTAGCTGATTATCAATTCTCCGACGATCCACAACCCTCATTTGTTCGAGGTGAATTCCTCTATTTTCGTCCAGTCCATTATCCACCGTTGCTGCAACATTAACTGTGAAGGGGTAAATTTTGGAGCCTTTTAACAACGGAGCAACCATCGTTGTGTTTGATTTTTCACTGCCCACGTCATTCTGAAGGATTACGCATGGTCGTTTTTTTGCTGTTTCGCTACCCACTGTCGGATCTAAATTTACCCACCAGATTTCGCCTCTGCGATACTCTAAGTTACGCATCGGCATCGATGCCATCTCCCACAGTGATATCTCACAACTCAATCTCAGCTTGATATTCAGGATCGTTTGCCAGTTCTGTATAGGCATCCTCTAATTCTTTCAAACATCGTCTCTTTTTTTCTTTGGACAATATTTCGTTAATGAATTGGCTGCGATTCTGGCTCGTTGGCGAAGCCTCTCCCTCAGGAGACTCGATCGACAAACTCTAAAACTTCTTCA
Organism: Chamaesiphon sp. VAR_48_metabat_135_sub; assembly: GCF_031418915.1. Classification (NCBI taxonomy): domain Bacteria; kingdom Bacillati; phylum Cyanobacteriota; class Cyanophyceae; order Gomontiellales; family Chamaesiphonaceae; genus Chamaesiphon; species Chamaesiphon sp. VAR_48_metabat_135_sub. The sequence continues at coordinate 3,451 of NZ_JANOJV010000229.1, forward strand.
TCTAGTGTGATGCTCACTTTCGCGCTCATAGCTACATCCTACTAACTGGTGCGATAAAGATATCTTAACACATGCTGCTCGGTTCCTCAGCAACGGCTGTGACAACATCTGGTTCGATCTTGTTACAACCGAATCGATATCTGGGAATACTAGGACTACGGGTCTGAAAGTTTGCGTGTTTTTTCGTCACATTGTTTGAAAGATGATGGTACAATCGACCCATTCCTCAGCATCCCGATTTTATTCCTTTTGATGAGCATTTACCTTATGAAATCGATCGCTTCAATAATGAATCTCAGAATCTCAGAATCTCAGAATCTCAGAATCTCAGCAAGTTTCGCCTCGCCCAGCTT
>NZ_JANOJV010000230.1:0-3723 GCF_031418915.1 Chamaesiphon sp. VAR_48_metabat_135_sub
GACTAAGTGGTAGTCCAAGTTTGAAACCCTTGTCAGGTATAGGTTTAAATGCCATTGCTCGAAAAACTTGGACGACGTGGTAGTCCAGTGTTAAAGCCATGTCCAGTAAAGGTTTCAAAATTCTTGGACTACTTGGACTACCTTTTCTAGTAATTAAAATTTGATTCATTTTCAGACAATGGAGCTGTTGGACTACCTATTCGTCCAGAGGTAGTCCAACTTTTAGTTAACGGGGTGGAGGATTTAGTTCGATTCAGATTCTTGGACTACCTGGAGACTAAGTGGTAGTCCAAGTTTGAAACCCTTGTCAGGTATAGGTTTAAATGCCATTGCTCGAAAAACTTGGACGACGTGGTAGTCCAGTGTTAAAGCCATGCCCAGTAAAGGTTTCAAAATTCTTGGACTACTTGGACTACCTTTTCTAGTAATTAAAATTTGATTCATTTTCAGACAATTGGTGAAAGAGATCGATGTAATAAAAGTGCTTAAAAGCAAATTGACAGTGGTAGCGGTCAAAGCCTGAAACCCTTATCAGAGCTGCTAAAAAGTGCTTAAAAGCAAATCGAGCCACAAATTAACAGCCGGAACTAGCGACCCGCCATTCTACAATCACACTTACCCCATCATTAAATTGTCTGGCGGGTGCTGGTGAAGGCGACTTTCTGGCTCACATCGACATCCCATAGGAGCTACTCTCTCTCTCACTCTTAACCGGATCTTTTCTGACGAAGACACGAATAATCTCGGACTCTAAATCATCTAGCTCCAGAAGTGGAGCAATCTCTGCCTCAATCTTCACTGTTAGTTTCTCCCCTCTAGCAACTGCGTTCAAAGCTGGTAAATCGCGTTCGCGCTCGTAGTTAACTCCTCTAGCTTGAAGCTTGGGAAAACTGCACCCTTGCAAATGGGCACCCTGAAACGCCACCCCATCTAACGAATAGCTCAAACCCTGGACTAGTCCAGTCCGCGTAATCTTCGGTCTAACCTCCACCCCCTTAGATTGCAATCTCGCCACATAATCGGTCATCGTCGGGGAGTGAGGAATGACCTCATCAATCAGATCTTGGATCTTCGTACTAACTGGTAATTCAGGCGTAGGTAAAGTTAGGTCTACTTCAGCCGCTGCTACTTCCCGTCGATAGCGTTCGGACTGTCCTTTAGTTGGCAACGATTTTTTCGATTCCCAACTACATGCCACTGGAGTCAGATTATGTTCTGTCTCCATTGCTCTGAGGATTTTTTCAGTTCTGCGCCACTCGAACCCATTTTTGACCCGTTCCCCATCCAAACCAACAACATTGACCACGATATGTAGATGGTCATGGTTGTGGTTGTGGTCGCTGCGAGGATGTTCGACAATTAGGAACTGACTATTTTTATAACCCAATTCTTGTAATAACCTCATCGCGATTTCTGCTTTAAGGGAATCAGCTACTTCCCCATCTTCAGGTGCAAAGGCTAAAGCAATATGTTTGGCTACAACCGTAACTTGGGGATTGAGATCGGAGATCGCCTTAAATTCCCGTGTCAATCCTTTCACAGACCGACAAGCCACATTCCCGCCAATGATTTTGGCTTCTTTTTCATCAGCGAGTAAATAACCAAATAAACCGCCAAAACCCCCGCCCTGGCTGATGCTAGCGATCATCTGTTTCCCCCAAACATTCAAGTTGTAGCCGAGCAATGGTTTCCATCTGGGCTGCCATTGTCCTGCGGATGAGTTGTATTTCTGGGAGGATACTTGAAGGGCAGCGTTGGTCGTTGACCGCTCTAGTCAATTGGTTGAGGTTGTTACCCCAGCGGGATAATTCGGTTTTGAGTTGGGTCAAACTTTCATAAGTGCGGTAATTTACTGGGGGGATGGAGGATTTCTCCTTGCCAAACAGATGTTCTCGGATGTAATCAGCTTTGTCTATCCCTTGTTCGGTGGCATGAGACTGGATCTTATCGCTCTCTATTTGTGATAATCTGAGAGTGAATTTAATCGGGCGGAGGTTTCGCATCGGTTGAAATTAATAAAAACACTTGAAATCATCAGCCCAATTATTTCTAAGGGGGTTCGGGGCACACCCCGACGAGCCATTCCCGATGTCCCGCAGGGGCATGAGGAGCGGTAGCGACGGCTTCGGGAACTGCTCGCTTTCCATCAATTTCGGCGGCTCTCTCAACCATAACCTACGCGATTAATTTTGACCAGAGGGCTAATTTAGCACGATATTTATTGGTAATTTTGGTTTTGTAGGTGCTATAAGAAGTAGCTGTCAATTTTTGGATTTGAGCTGGATATTTGGAGATGGCACTAATATTTAGAGATTTGGTGGGAGAATCTACTCTAAAGTTACTCGGTGGGTGATCGGTTTTTTTGTACTATGGGTACGCTAAGATAAATCCCCAAGGAAAAGTATGGCTGTCTTGTATCTCAGTGTCGATTGTGGCGGCTCTCAAACTAAAATTGTCTATCAATTATCGGGACAAGAGAGTCCTGGTTATTTGTTGATGTCTCCATTGGTGGAGGAAATTAAGCCAGAAAAAATAGCTAGTTATCTCGACCGCAAATCGTCGCTGGGTAGTCCGGCTCCAGAGCGTGAGGCTTATCTCAAGTGGCAGGAACGAGTATTTGTGGTGGGGGATTTAGCACGGGAATTCGACCCAGAGGATCGGACGAGCGAGCAGAAGTATGAGAATGCTTTGTATAAGGTGGCGGCTGCGATTGGGGTGATTGTGAGTAAGTTGAAGCTCAAGCTAGGGAAGAAGAAGCTAGAACTGCATCTGGGGGTACTGATTCCTTGGGATGAGTATAATGACCGTTCGATTTTTGAGCAGCGGTTGAGAACGATTTTGGCGGGGTTTGAGTTCCGAGGAGTGTCGCTATTCTGCTCGATTGGGAGTATTTTGGTTCGTCCTGAGGGGGGTGGTGTGGCGGCTACTTATATTCGTCAAAATGGGACTGATTGGTTGCACGAGCAGAAGATTGCGGTGTTGATGTTTGGGCATCGGAATGTGACTGCTTTGTATTTTGACAGGGGTAAGTTGTCGGGGGATAGTCCGCTGTTGGGATTTACTAATTTTCTGGATGTGGTGATGGAGCGGAAGTCTGTAGACAGGGAGTTGTTATCGATTGCGGTGATGGATACGATTGCTCAGGCACATAATATTACTCACCCTCAGACTGAAAGTTATAATCATTATCCTGATTGGGGTAAGTATCCACCAATTAAGGGTTTGGCGAGGGCGAAGGATGTTGAGTTGAATCAGCAGGAATGTAAGTTGATTGTTGGTGCGATAACTGTGGCGACTAAGGAGTATTGGGAGAAGGTGGAGAAGTGGCTGGGGAAAACAATTCCTAGTGCGGTAGATATCGTAGTTATCAGTGGTGGGGCATCTGAGTTTTTAGAGCCAGATCTAGAGCGGTATTTCAATGCTGCTCATGCTGGGCGCAAGAAGGATCATTATAGCCCGTGGAGAAGAATTGGTGAATATATCGCCATCGATAAAGATCAGCCGATGCCAGAGCTACTGTGGGGGGTGGAGATTATCGATTTAGTTCGGGAGAAGTTCAATATCGATCCAGATAAGGACGATCATAATATGGCGATTAGGTTGGTGGATTGTTATGGGTTGTTTGATTATTTGATTGGGTCGATGGAGGGGAAATAATGGTGGTTAATAAGCGGGGGCGGAAGAATTTAAGTTTGCGGTTGCAGCCGTATGAGGGGACGTTGT
>NZ_JANOJV010000231.1:0-15736 GCF_031418915.1 Chamaesiphon sp. VAR_48_metabat_135_sub
ACACCCCCACACCCCCACACCCCCCTTCGACATCATTCTTCTCGATCTATCCCTGCCAGATAGCCAGGGAATCGACTCATTTATCAAATTACGCGATCGATCTCAGCATATCCCGATCGTCGTCCTGACAGGCTTAGACGACCAAAAACTGGCTCTGTTAGCAATGCAACAAGGAGCGCAAGATTACCTGATCAAAGGACAAGTCGATCGTAACTTATTACTGCGATCGATTCGATACGCGATCGAGCGCGAACGGGCAGAAACGGCTCTCCGTCAAGCAAAAAACGAACTAGAACAGCGGGTAATCGAACGGACCCGCGACCTCCAACAGACAGAGAATAGCTTGCGTGATGCCCTGCAAAAAGTCAACTTCCACTTTGAAAATTCTCCCCTGGCGGCAATCGAATGGGATCGCGATTTTCGGGTGAGTCGATGGTCGGCGACGGCTGAGAAAATTTTTGGGTGGTCGTCAGCGCAAGTTTTGGGTAAACGTCTCGGAGAATGGAAATTTGTCGTACCAGAGGATGCCGAACGGATCGGTCAGGTGATGAATCGATTCATATCCGGTGAGGAAACTAGTAATGTCACCATCAATCGTAACTATTGTCAGGATGGAACGATTGTTAATTGTGAGTGGTACAACTCGGTTTTATTAGATGATGATGGTCGGATGGAATCAGTTTTTTCGTTGGCATTAGATGTCACTCATCGACAGCAAGTAGAACGGATGAAAGATGAGTTTATTTCCGTTGTCAGTCACGAACTGCGAACGCCGATGACATCTATTTATGGTTCGCTCAAAATGTTGGATAGTGGTTTATTAAATCAACAACCAGAGAAGGAAAAACGGTTATTAACAATTGCCGTCGATAGTACGGATCGATTGATGCGGTTGGTCAATGATATTCTGGATATCGAACGAATCGAATCTGGTACAGTCCCGATGGTCAAGTCGGTATGCAAGGTGTCCGATCTGATGAGCCAAGCAGTTGATGTCATTCAACCATTAGCAGATAAAGCTGGGATTGAGCTTAGTGTTAGCGATACAGGTGGAAATGTTTGGGTAGATCCAGATCGGATGATTCAAACTTTTACGAATTTACTTAGTAATGCGATTAAATTTTCACCCAAAGACAGTACGATTTGGTTTACGGCTAGTAAGCAAGCTGGACAAATGTTATTTCAAGTTCGAGATCGTGGACGGGGCATTCCGGCTGATAAATTGGGCATGATCTTTGAACGATTTCAACAGGTAGATGCTTCTGATGCTCGGAGTGGTGAAGGAACTGGCTTGGGATTGGCAATTTGTCGGAGCATTATCCAGCAACACGGCGGACAAATTTGGGTGGAGAGTGTTTTAGGCGAAGGTAGTACATTTTCCTGTATTTTAGCTCGATCTCCATCTACTACAGATAGTTGCCCACCAAGCTGTCCGCTGTAATCGCGCTTACTTAATTCAGGGGATACATTTTAGAGAGTAGAGGGTAGAGGGTAGGCAAGAATGCCATTAGTTCAAATTATGACCGTGAAATAGCTGTTCTGGTGGCAAGTCGATCGGCACGCCATCTTCAATGCTGTGTTAAACTGAGGCATCATTCCAGCGTCAACAAAAAGCAAGGGTCTAACATCCCCGTCCTAACAACTTCGCTGTCTTGAAAAGGTTCTCTACTTGCTTGTACCACCGCAAAAGTATGGCCTTTGTTCCTGAGGCGATGGAACAAACCCAAGCGGGGGAAACGCCACGACCACACTTTTCGCTTTCAACTTTCAACTTTCAACTTTCAACTTTTTAAGTAGCTTTCCAGATATGCCGACTATTGAAGAAAACCAGCAGACTTGGGATAAAAGCTATGAATGGGAACAGCAGGGTGATGAATGGTCATCAGCCTGGGGCGGGGCTGAAGCTCAATGGGTTGGTTCGATTTTGCCGCGCATTCATGCCTTTATCCCTACGGGGACAATTCTAGAAATTGCACCAGGGTTCGGTCGGTGGACAAACTATTTGAGAAAGTCTTGCGATCGATTAATAGTGGTCGATTTATCTGAAAAATGTATCAAAGCTTGTCAGCAAAGATTTGCGAATGATTCACATATTGAATATCATGTTAATGATGGTAGATCGTTGGCGATGATTCCAGATAATTCAATCGATTTTGTGTTTAGTTTTGATTCGTTGGTACATGCTGAGGCGGATGTGCTCGAAACATATCTAGCGCAGCTTGCGACAAAATTAAAGCCGAATGGGCTGGGGTTTATTCATCACTCAAATTTAGGTCAATACCAACCAGCTTTGTCGTTAATCGAGCAAATACCTAGCGAGATGAGAGCCGAAATCGTCAACAAAGTTTTGTTAGAGCCGACTCGCTGGCGGGCAGGAAGTATGACGGCTAGATTGTTCGTGAATTATTGCGATCGAGTTGGTCTAAAATGTATCGGTCAAGAGTTAGTGAATTGGGAGAATGAGAGTCTACTCATCGATTCTTTCTCGCTATTTACACCCAAAAATTCGATTTGGTCGCGGAACAATCATGTACTTGAGAACCTAGGTTTTATGCAAGAAGCTGCTGCAAATAAAAAGAGATCGCATGTGTATTCGATCGAAAACAAACAAGTAGGGAGTTGAGTTTGACGACGGCGCGAGGAAAATGGTTGTCGATTATTGGCATTGGGGAGTCGGGATTGTCCGAACTCAGTCCATTAGCACGAGGATTTGTCGATCGAGCATCGCTAATCGTCGGTGGTAAACGTCATTTAGCCATGTTAGATACCCACCTAACTAGCATGATGTGGGCATCGCCCATTGAAGAATCAATTGAATCGATCCTCAAATATCGCGGTACCCCTGTCTGCATCCTCGCTAGTGGCGATCCGCTATGTTATGGGATTGGGGTGACATTGTTACGATATGTCTCGATCGAGGAGATGACAATTATCCCCGCGCCATCTACTTTTAGTCTTGCCTGTGCCAGATTGGGCTGGTCATTAACCGAGGTGGAAACGCTAAGTTTATGCGGACGTTCGCCAGATTTTCTAGCGGCGATCCTCGCTCCCCGCACCAAGTTACTAGTTTTGAGCGCGAGTGCAGCTACGCCGCAGACTGTGGCGGATTTATTGACACAGCGCGGTTATGGCGATAGTCGGATCGTAGTATTAGAACATTTGGGTGGGGAACGAGAACGGATGATTTCCGGTATCGCCAGATCCTGGGCAAAATCGGACGTAGCGGCTTTAAATATCATTGCGGTGGAATGCCAAATTGACTCAGGTACGACCCCCTTAAATCGCCTACCAGGGTTGCCTGAGACGGCATACCATCACGATGGACAACTGACAAAACGCGAAGTTCGGGCAATTACCTTAGCCGCACTCGCCCCGATGCCAGGAGAATTATTATGGGATGTGGGTGCGGGATGTGGTTCGATCGGGATTGAGTGGTTGCGGAGTCATCCTCAGTGTCGAGCGATCGCGATCGAGCAGCACTCCCATCGGTTACAATTTATTGCTGATAATATGGCAGTTTTGGGTACGCCACACCTCCAACTAGTTCAGGGAAAAGTACCCGCAGCTTTGGCAGATTTACCAACTCCCGATGCGATTTTCATCGGCGGTGGCGTGACAGCTCCAGGATTATTAGATACTTGCTGGACAGCACTGCGATCGGGTGGTAGATTGGTCGCTAATGCTGTGACAGTAGAGAGTGAATTGCAATTATTACAATGGCATCAACAGGTAGGTGGCGAATTAACCCGCATCGCGATTCAACGTACTCAGACAATTGGTGGTTTTCTCGGCTGGAAACCGCTAATTCCAGTTACTCAGTTGGTAGTTAAGAAGTTGAAAGTTGAAAGTTGATAAATTAACTATTGCCCCTTTACCCTTTCCCCCACACCCCCTATTCCAAAGATGAAAGCGCAAGTATTTCGTGGAGTCAATCGACTCAGCTATGAAGATGTTCCAGTACCCGAACTAGCCGCAGATGAAGTATTAGTAAAGGTTAAAGTGGTAGGCTTATGCCAGTCGGATATCAAAAAAATCCTCTATCCACTCTACGAACCGCCACGGATTTTCGGACACGAAACAGCGGGAGTTATCAGTCAAGTCGGTGCTGATGTTCGGGATTGGCAAATCGGACAGCGGGTAGTGGTAATGCATCATATTCCTTGTATGCATTGCAATTACTGTCTCCATGAAAATTTTTCCATGTGTGACGTATACAAAAATGTCACGACGACGGCTGGATTTACACCCAGTGGTGGTGGCTTTGCCGAATATGTTAAAGTACCGGGGCATATCGTGCGCAATGGTGGTTTAATTCCCATTCCCGATCGAGTCACCGACGAACAAGCCAGTTTTGTCGAGCCGACGAATTGCTGTCTCAAAGCTGTCAAAAAAGCCAATATTCAAGCGGGAGACACAGTTTTAATTACCGGAGCTGGTCCGATCGGGTTAATGTTTATTATGCTAGTCCAGCATTTTGGCGCGCGTGCGATCTCGACAGACTTAATTCCCGCCAGAGTAGATAAGGCTCTATCTGTAGGCGCGGAAGCCGCCTTCGACGCACGCGATCCCGATCTCACCGCCAAAATTCACGCGCTCACGGGTGGAATGGGTGTCGATACATCGATCCTCGCAGTACCTAGCGATAAGGCATTTTTCCAAGCCTTAGACTGTACGCGCAAGGGGGGGAAAATCTTGTTCTTTGCGGAGTTTCCCGATGAGTTAGAAATTCCGATTAATCCGAATGTATTGTATCGACGGGAAATCGATTTGATGGGTAGTTATAGTTCTTCCTTTCGAGTTCAAGCTCTATCGGCAGATCTAGTATTCAATCGTCGCATTGATGTCGATGCTCTAATTAGCGATCGATATCATCTCAAAGATCTCGATAAAGCTGTGGCTCAGGCTACTAAACCAACATCAGATACTTATAAAATTCTATTATATAACGACTAAATTAAGTTGAAAGTGAAAAGTGCTTTCAACTTTCTAAATATCTGGAATTTGCCAATTAATTGCTGGTTTACCAGCGGAATCCAAAGCTGTATTAATCGCCGAAAAAGGTTTGCTCCCAAAAAAGCCATTGCGGGCAGAAAGTGGTGAAGGATGAGCGGATTGAATCACGGTATGTCGGGTGGTATCAATTAACTTCAGTTTCTTCTGAGCATAAGCACCCCAAAGGACGAATATCACCGGATCTGTTTTCTGGTTGACTTTACTAATCACCGCATCTGTAAAAGTTTCCCAACCTTTATCTTTGTGAGAATTAGGTGTATGTGCCGTGACGGTGAGTACTGCATTTAACATCAGAATTCCTTGTTCTGCCCAGGATACCAAATATCCATGATTAGGAATTTTTAACTCGGTATCAGCCTGAAGTTCTTTATAGATATTTACCAATGATGGCGGGGTTTTAATGCCTGGTTTGACTGAAAAACATAAGCCATGTGCTTGGTTATCGTCGTGATAAGGATCTTGTCCGAGCACTAAGACATTAACATTTTCATAAGGTGTTAATTCAAAGGCAGAAAAGACATCTGCTGCGGCTGGAAAGATAGTTTGAGTTTGTCTTTCTTCAATCAGAAAATCTTGCAGTTTTTGAAAATAGGGTTTTTCAAACTCTTCTGCTAGTACTTTTTGCCAAGAGTTAGAAATTGATATAATTTTCATATTTACTGATTTTTTTTAATTGAATAATATTTGTTATGGTGAGTTAAGAGGATGTTAGCTTTGTCATGGACTGGGTTTATCAATTTATAGCAAAAGTAGGGGCAATTCTTGAATTGCCCCTACTTTCTGCTGACGACTTATGACTTACAACTTAATTTAATCGATGTCAAAAAATTCCTAAGCAACTGTTTACCCGAATTAGTCAAAATACTCTCAGGATGAAACTGGACTCCTTCAACATGGGGATATTCTCGATGGCGAACACCCATAATCGTGCCATCTTCAACCCAAGCATTAATTTCCAGACAGTCTGGACAGGTGGCTCGATCGATTACTAAACTATGGTAGCGAGTAGCTGTAAACGGATTGTCCAAACCCTTAAATACACCAGTACCATCATGGTGAATTTCCGAAGTTTTACCGTGCATTAAAATCGGTGCAGCGACGACATTACCACCAAAAACTTGTCCGATACTTTGATGTCCCAGACATACGCCTAAAATTGGATACTGGGCACCTAACTCGCTAATAATTGCCAGAGAAACACCTGCATCTTCAGGGCGACCGGGGCCAGGAGAGATTAAAATACCATCAGGATCGAGTTTGACAATCTCTGCTAAGGTAATCTGGTCATTTCGATAGACGCGAATATCTTTAGCAATGGCTAATTCCTGTCCGAGTTCGCCCAAATATTGGACGAGATTGTAGGTGAAGCTGTCGTAATTATCAATAACTAAAATCATGCGTTACACTAGCTCAACCGATTCTAGTGTAGCAGGATCGTTGTGGATTAGGCTTTAGGTTTTGGGTGTTAGGCTTTAGGTTCGGATGGTTATTTGATTATCTTTGAGTAAACTTAACAATCGGAACCCTTAATGGACGAACAGTGCTATTACCTTGGGAGCAATCAGACAAAAACCTACTAGTACAGAGGCAAAAGCCGAAATTAAGACAGCACCAGCCGCACAATCCTTGGCGATTTTGGCAAGTTCGTGATAATTTTGACCGACGGTGAGATCGACAACAGACTCGATCGCGGTGTTTAATAATTCTAGAGTTAGAACTAGACCGCTAGTAATACAAATTATCGCCATTTCCGCTCCAGTCAAATTTAAAAGGGCACCGATGCTAATCGCTAAGGTGCCCATTACGCAGTGAATGCGAAAATTTCGTTGCGTATTAAAGGCATACGTCACACCAGCCGCAGCATACCTGAAACTCACACCAATACTTGTTGCCACTCGCCAAGCCTTAACCCGTTGCTGATGATTTCGTTCTAATTGCTGGTGAATAGAAGTAGATACCTTGCTAGTCATATCTGGTGCGAGACTCGTAGTATTTGACAATTCGTCCAGTTTAATCTGCATAGAGGGGTGACTCCCACGGGGAAAATAATGATTTATTAGTTAGCTATTTCATACTTATGGCTTAAAATTCTTATTAGCTAGTAATAAGATCTACAAACCACTACGTGTCAGGAATGTTTCTTGCTGATTCAACATTATCAGCAGACTTGCTTCGTCGGGGTGATCCCATCCCAACAAATGCAGTAATCCATGACTAGCCAGCCAAGCTAGTTCCTTTCTTAGAGAATACCCATGTTCGAGGGCTTGTCTAACAGCAGTATCAACAGAAATAATAATATCGCCTAGATAAAGGGTTAAATCGGCTACATCATCCTCGATTTCGGGAAAATCGACCTCCATTGCCGCAAAGGACAAGACATCAGTTGGTTTGTCTTGATGGCGAAATTGAGAGTTTAAGGCTTGGATTTCTGAATCGGTAGTGAGGCGTAGACTTAATTCATAACCATCTGCTGGTGGTAAATCTAATCCTGGTGTCTGCAACCAGTCTTGAAACCAAGTATCCCAAGTAGTTTCGTCAACTGTACTTGGCTGATACAGATCTTGGACGATTAATTCTAGATTCATAGTACCCAATTCCTACTTATCGAGTCAGATATGCTAATCCGACGAATAGTGTTAATAAGCCAATGGTGCTGAGGGCAAAGTGCTGGAGTGACTTCCCACGCTTTTTGACCATGTTGCGCATGGCATACTTGACAAATTTGGTTTTGAGTTGTTCTGGTGTCGGTGGGCTTTCGATTACCTCCGTAGATTCGGTAATTGTACTTTCTATGGGTATATCACTCATGATAGCGATCGATCTGATAGTTTTATTTAAATTTAGCTAACTTCATCTTACAGCATCATTTATTTACTTTTTGTAACAAGTTTATAAAAAATTCTGAGGATCGACATCAATGGTCATTTTGACTATATTAGAACATTTGCTTCTGAGCAATTCCCAATCAGGTAGCGTAGCAGTACCATTTGGCAAATATTTGAGCATAATTTGCCAACGGTAGCGATTATTAACTCGCATCACTGTTGCTGGCGCAGGACCTAATACTTCATAATGTCCAGCAATTGCTGCATCATTCAGAGCCATGCCAATTTCAGTCACTGTTTGTTCGACTGCGACGGGATCGATACTGCTAAATCTGAGTAAAATTAGCTTGCCATAAGGAGGATAATCTAGCATCCGACGTTCGGGCAACTCAGCGGCAATAAATGCCTGATAATCATGTTTTATTACGGCTGCAAGTACGGAATGATCTGGATTATAGGTTTGAATAATTACCTTTCCTGCTTCATCCCCGCGTCCGCATCTCCCCGCCACTTGGGTGAGGGTTTGAAATGTGCGTTCGGCAGCGCGATAATCCGACAGGTGTAATAATCCATCTGCAGCGACAACGCCTACTAGAGTGACTTGTGGTAAGTCTAATCCTTTGGTGAGCATTTGGGTGCCAACTAGTAAATCCGCCTCGCCACGGACGAATGTGGTCAAGATCCGGCGATGTGCGCCTTTGGTGCTGGTGGTGTCGCTATCAAACCGCAGACATGTTAGTTCGGGAAACTGTTGGTTCAATTCTTCAACAATTTTTTGGGTACCACTCCCAAAGAACTTGAAATAGGCTGAGTCACATTCGGGACACTTGCGGGGTTGGGGTTGACAATGGTTACAGTAGTGGCATCGTAATAGGGCATTTTCAGCCGCGCCTGGTTGATGATAGGCGAGGGAAACATCGCAGTTGGGACATTCACAGACATAGCCACAAGTCCGACAGGAAACGAAGGTACTATGTCCGCGTCGATGGATAAACAGGATGCCCTGTTGTTTATTTGCTTGCATCTGACGCAAGGCTTGGGCGAGGGGGCGACTAAAGATGCTGCGATTTCCCGATTGCAATTCTTTGCGCATATCGACGATTTCCACAGGAGGTAGCGGGCGGGAGTGGACGCGGGTGGGGAGGGGGAGGTAGTAGTTAGAGTTAGCTTGGGTTAATGGTGTTGTTGGGGGAAAGGGGAAAGGGGAAGGGGGAAAGGTTTCCAGATTCGCACTCGATTGGGGCTGTTCGAGTTGGTGCAGGAGGTGAGTAGTAGTAGATTGTTCTAAGCTGGTTTTTGCTGCGCTTAAACAGGGAGTTGCAATATCCACCCAAGTCTCCAGCGAGGGAGTCGCGGAGCCAAGGATCAGGGGACAGGATTCTAGTTCAGCTCGCCATTTGGCGATATCGCGGGTTTGATAGGTGGGTGCGGGTTGGTCTTGTTTGAAGCTAGAATCGTGTTCTTCGTCGAGTATAATTAGTCCTAAATTGGGTAATGGTGCAAAAATTGCCGATCGAGTCCCAATGATAATTTGACTATTGTCAGTTAACATTTGTCTCCAGGTATCATAGCGTTCGCCGTCGCCCAGGGCACTATGATAGACACAGACTTTATTCCCAAATCTCGATCGAAATCTATCTGTCAATTGTGGAGTTAAGCCAATTTCGGGAACTAGGACTAATACGGACTTGTCCCGTGCTAAGATTTGCTCGATCGATTGTAAATAAACTTCGGTTTTCCCAGAACCAGTCACGCCGTGCAATAAAACCTGAGCGAATCCTAAAATCCCATTAATTGCCGCTAACGCAACTGATTGATCGTTAGTTAGCACCTTAGCTGGCTCTTGTTGGAAGATACCTAATTCTTGCTCGGAGCGAAGCTTTTCTTTGTTGACAATGGCAATATAGCCCTTTTCAACAATCTTGGTTAAAGTTGGGGAACTCGCACCACTTAGTTTTAATAATTCAGTCTGCCATAATTCACCATCATGCTGTTTTAAGATTTCGACTATCGATCTTTGTCGGTCTGTTAAATCTTCGCCAAATACATCGGCAGTTAAAATTATCGCTTTTTGCAACTTAGGCTGCTGAGTTTTTCCTGACTCTAAATAAGATTCAACTAATTGCTTTTCGAGTAATTCTCTTAAACCTCTTCTGGCTTGAGGAATCTGTTTTTGAATGTGCTGCCAACTATAATTTTTGGCAGATTGTGAGTTCAACAGATTCAGAATTTGTTTGGCGATATCGCTCAAGAAAATATCTGAAGTTGAATCTATAGCAATCGATCTAATTCGGCGATGAGATCGAGTCAATAGTCCAGGTGGTAAAGCAACTTTAATAACTTGAATCAGTGGTGTATAATAGTAGTCTGCAATCTGTGCCAACCACTGCCAATAATTAGATCTAAACAATCCAGATGCAACTACATCATCGATATCTTTAATCTTATCAATCGACAAACTATCTGGCAATCTATCGACTAATCGAATCGCAATTCCACCCACGATTTGTCCGCCTAATGGCACACTGAGAATATCCCCAACCTGAATACTCAGTCGTTCGGGGATATTGTAAGTATATAAAGCTTGAATCCCCGGACAATCTACCAATACTTCCACTAATCCATCTGCCTTCGTGCCAACAGCATACCCTGTAATCGGTTCGGATACGATACTCGGAGTGGATAGAGCAGAATTCAACATTGATTTTTAGATATATTTTAAAATATTAACCAACTTTAAATTAGGTCAATCGAACATGAAACACTTATTATTGACTAGATTTCAAGGTGCATTAATTGGTGCGAATACTATCTATATTACTCCTCACCAAATTAATCCCAATCAACTAATTATGGAAACTAGTCCAGCTCTAATAGATGGAATGACTAGCTTAATTAGATCTGGTAGAGTCGAGCCTCAAGATTGGGAGCAAAATATTTTTATAGATACTCCCAGTCCAGAACGAGCGATTGTGGCAATGCTACCACTAATGTTGTTTTTTCATGACGATCGAGTCAAATTGCGAGAAACTTTAATTACTGTCAGTCATAGTTGGCAACTAGATTGGGAAACATGCTCTAGCGCAGTTGCCATCGGCTATATTATATCTCGATCGCTGACAGAATCCTTTAACCCTAGGACAATTATTTCCCAACTCCTAGATGAAATGCTCAATCTCCATCCCCTCCTCTTTCAAGAACTTAGCACGATCGATCGACTATTAGCACAGTCTAGTAGTTTACATCAAGTCACCCAGCGACTAACAACCACCCCACATCCAATTATCGCGTCAACAGTGCTGGCGATTTATTGCCTGCTATCTACCCCAGAAGACTTTAGTTTAGCAACTCGTCGCGCTTACCAGATCGAAGATCGATCTCAACTTACCTGCGCTCTGACAGGCATTCTCGCAGGTGCTCAGAATAGTCTGACTGGTATTCCCCTCAATGGCTATATTGCCACCCAAGAGCGCGAGCAGTGGCTACTTGCAGCAGAAAGCTTGCTGACTTCTTGGGCGGGGGTTTATCACGAACATAGTGCGAGTCAATCTATCGCTTTATTACCAGCTAGCTTTCAACCTACTGTTGCGTATCCCTTATCCGTCGCAGCACCTCAAGTCATCCAACAACGCCATTGAGGTGCTGTGGAAATCACGGTGTAAACCCATTGAAGCGAGTTGTCAATCATCTAGTCTACTTGAGTAGACTTGCTCTATCAGCCCGTGATTTATCTACGGGCGGGTGTGGTGCGGAGTAAATTTACCATGCAGAGGATTTACCTGCCGCGACACCCGCCCTAAATGAGATCTACACTCGATTGTCGCGATTTTGCCAAAACTGCTCGGCAAAGGCTACAGTCGGATGCATCGGAGCTTTGGGCTTCGTTTTGAGTACCATCGCCGTTTCATTGAGATACTTGTCACCCTTTTTATGGTTGCAAGTTTCACAAGCGATCGTCACATTATCCCACGTATGGGTACCACCCTTGGAGCGGGGAATGACATGATCGATGGTTAATTGTTTGGCACTCCCACAGTACTGACAGCGATGTCCGTCTCGCCTAAGCAGTTCGCGACGACTGACACTAGGGAGTTTCCACAGGCGTTCGGCGGTATTGATTTTGAGGCGAATGTGGTGTGGAACTTCGATTTCAGTGGAGGGAGATCGCAATACCCACACGAGTTTGGTATCCTGTAAGTCTAGCGGCTCGGCTCTGCCGCTAATTAGTAGGGAAATGGCGCGGCGGATATTAATCCGTGCCATTGGTAGATAATTGGTCGAAAATACAACGACAGAATTGTTTAATACAGATGGAATTGTATGTCTGAGATCGAACGGTTTACCGTCGGAGATCCCGATTGTGGCAGTTTTCACGATTTTTAGCCTCCTAACGAACAACCCCCGTTGTCTGTGGTAGACAAGCGGGGGTTACAAGAAGATGTAAATTGTTTTCTTGTTATTATTTCAACTGAATAACACCGATAATGGTGTTATTGCAGTGGTTTTCCCGCAGTGGTTGAATGGTAATAGATGCAGTAGTTTTTTATCCGCAATCTCAATGTTCGATATCTCCTGACAATTGCCACGATTAGCATTCTCTAGTTGCCACAAACTTCCCTCACTGCACGCCTGGGCAGTAAAATAGTTGGGGTTGACTGAGTTGTGAGAGAAATTAAACACTAATGGCAACGGATGATAGTTGGTGAGGGTAAACAGCAATCTTTGCTATAAATGGCAAGCGGTCAGATCTGACTGAGAATTAGACATTGACATGCCGAGCATATTAAGATGCTGATTATCTTTTAATAATACAATAAATTTTATCGAGATGTCCAGTCGATAGATTTCTTAATTTATGGCTCGGATTTTGTCGCATCGATCGATCTACTTGTATGCTACTGCCTGTAAAGATCGTCACACACTAGAGATAAATGGCGATGAGATAATGGTTTGGCTAAGATCGAAGTAACTTAGCTTTTTCTCACACTAATTAGGAACGACGATCGTGAACCAACCTTTGACGCTGTTCGAGCCAGACCGCACCAAGATGCCAGTCACCACACTAGCTGACTATATCTATCCCGCCATCCAAAAGCAATATGTCACCATTCTCACCTTAGAAGCGAAGGTGCTGGCTGATGATGATATCGAAGCAATCCATCAAATGCGGGTAAGTTTACGCCGCTTGCGATCGCAAATTCAAGCATTTACAGCGGTTTTGGATATCCCCAAATATATGGGAGACAAACAAATCGGTAAAATTGCCAAAGTACTAGGCAAGGTTCGCGATCTAGATGTTTTACAAAATACCTGTAAACATCACCAATCAAATTTGCCAGATTCGGAGCAAATACATCTAGACAAGGTAGCTTCAACAATTGTCAAACGTCGTCGCAAGGAAATTCTCAAAGTTAAGTTGATGCTGAACGACAGGGATTATCAATACTTTAAATTAGGTGTTAATAATTGGCTGAACAATCCTCAGTATTTACCAACAGCACAAGTAGAAATTAAATCGATTTTACCAGAGCTACTTTTGCCCACCATCGGCCAACTCTTTATCGATCCTAGCTGGTGGATCGATCAAGATTCAGGTATCGATCCAGAATTAGCAGTTTCACAGTTACTACTCATTCACGGCGATATCTTTCATAACTTCCGTAAACAAATGAAAGCCACTCGGTATCTCATGGAAATTTTCGTCGATCGATACCCAGCTCAATATCTTGACTATCTCAAAGATTTTAAACAAGTTCATCAACTATTCGGCAATATTCAGGATAATCTAGTATTGGATAAATTTATTCGCAAAGCCCTGGGCAAACGGGCACCAACTAAACTACCAACACTATACGATCGGATCGCTCGTAGCAATCACTTAAACTGGAATAATTGGCAGCCAATTCAAGATCGATATCGACAATCTACCATCAGACAAGAATTTCAATTATTCTTAATTAAAGAATTGATTTAGTCAACTTTCGGTCGTCAATCGCGTTATAATTGATAGAGTTTAATTCAGAAATGTTTGTTCGCAATCGTGGATAATTGTGATTTAGAGATTGATTACTCAACTTTAGAATGGTGGGAAGTTCCGCCGCTGGATAATAATACGATTTGGTCGATCGTCAATGAATCGATTACCGATCTACAAGTAAATCAGATTTTATGGCATTACTTGGGTTATCGCTACAATCGAATCGAAAATACTTGGGATCTGAGTCAAGTCGATCCAGAATGGCTGTCAGTTTACCCCAGACCACCAGATTTTATCGCAAGTCGTCCGGCAACGGTTAAGCTGACTCGATCGATTCCACCCGAGCATAAGCAACTACTCAAAGCGCAACTAGGTTTTAAAGGTTATAAAATTGGTGAATTCGGTCCCCGTCAAACCAGACGAGCAACAGCCGCTAGTTGGCTGTTAGCCTATTTAGCCAGCACGTTATAGTGTTAGTTACAAATCACTTTATTTCAGGGAAAAAATATGACACGGGTAATGATTGTGGGTGCAGGTGGAGTCGGAAATGTTGTCGCGCACAAATGTGCGGCACGCGCCGAGTTTACAGCTATTTTACTAGCAAGTCGGAGCGTTGATAAATGCGATAAAATCGCGGCGCGTATTAATTCGTCAAAAGTCACAACAGCAGCCCTCGATGCGGATACCGTCGCGAATACAGTCGAACTGATTAAAAAATTCAAACCCGATCTTCTGATTAACGTCGCACTCCCTTATCAAGATCTGGTATTGATGGATGCTTGTCTGGAAACTGGAATTCACTATCTAGATACTGCCAATTACGAGCCGATCGATGTTGCTAAATTCGAGTATAGTTGGCAATGGGCTTACCAAGAAAGATTCAAAGCAGCGGGATTAACCGCAATTCTCGGTTGTGGTTTCGATCCTGGCGTAACGGGCGTATTTAGTGCCTACGCGCTCAAACATTACTTCGATGAAATTCATTATCTTGATATCATCGATTGCAACGATGGCAATCATGGTAAAGCATTTGCGACCAATTTTAATCCCGAAATTAACATTCGCGAAATCACCCAAGTCGGACGATATTTTGAAAATGGCGAGTGGGTAGAAGTCCCCGCATTATCAATTCATCGTCCCATTCCCTATCCTGAAATTGGCGATCGTGAGTCATATTTGCTCTACCATGAAGAGCTAGAATCCCTCGTCAAAAACATCCCCACCCTCAAACGCGCGCGGTTCTGGATGACATTCTCCGAGAACTATATTACGCACCTGCGAGTACTCGAAAATATCGGCATGACGCGGATCGATCCGATCGAATATCAAGGTCAACAAATCGTCCCCTTACAATTCCTTAAAGCTCTGCTACCCGAACCAGCGTCTCTGGCGACAAATTACACCGGACAAACCTCGATTGGTTGTCATATAACTGGCATCAAAGATGGAGTAGAGAAGAAATATTATGTCTACAATAACTGTCAACATGCCGCCGCATATGAGGAAGTTGGAGCGCAAGGAATTTCCTATACAACTGGCGTTCCAGCCGTAGTTGGAGCGTTGATGATTGTCAACGGCAATTGGAAAAAACCTGGAGTCTTTAATGTCGAAGAATGCGATCCAGATCCATTTATGGAACTATTAGGTTCGATGGGTTTACCTTGGCATGAAGTGATCGATGGAGTATCGCCATTCGAGCATTAATCGTAGGTTGGGCGGTATTACTAATTTACTCACATCTTGCATCAAAACAAAGTTACTAGTATTGAGAGGGTAGAGAGTAGAGGGTAGTTTTCAGGAAATAGTTACTAGTTTGGAGCAAAATTTGTCAGTCTTTATGTACTGTCTTGTCACAGCGAGATCTGGAGGGAACCTCCGCCAGCGCGTTGGCGTTGGCAAAGCCTGCCGTAGGCACAGCCTC
>NZ_JANOJV010000232.1:0-3514 GCF_031418915.1 Chamaesiphon sp. VAR_48_metabat_135_sub
CTTTAGTCGCGGGTGGGTAAAGACTAAGTACCAAGATTATAGATTTTATTCCCTCACAATTAATCCACCCTGCCCACACCCCCCACACTCCCCATCCCTTAGCATGAATCCTTCCTCATCCAATCGTGATATCTTGTCTCAACTAAAGGATATTTTCACTGGTGAAACTTTCTTATATATTGTCAAAAGATCGATCCAAGCACTGCTTACTTTATTTCTGGCTTCGATTCTCTGTTTTGCAATTATTCAGTTATCACCAGGTAATTTCCTCGATACACTCAGACAAAACCCCAAAATTACGCCCCAACGGATTAAGGAGCTAATGGAGCAATTTGGATTGAGCGAGGATAAAGACTTTCTGACTTTATCTGGACAATACTTTAAGTGGTTGGGGCAAGCACTGCAAGGAAACTTGGGATTGAGTATGCTTTACTTCCAACCTGTTACTCTACTAATTGGGCAAAGGATCAGAGCAACTCTAGAACTCGCGATCGCCTCGTTGATTTTAACATGGGCGATCGCGATTCCCTTGGGCATTATTGGAGCTGTCAATCAAAATAAATTTATCGATAAATTTTTGCGGGTACTCAGTTATACCGCCCAAGGATTTCCCAGTTTTGTGACAGCCTTATCATTATTAATTGTCGCGCAGATCTGCTCGCCACTGTTACCTGTAGGCAGTAGAACCAGTATCAATCATGAAGAATTATCCGCGATCGGTAAATTACTTGATATCCTATGGCATATGATTCTCCCCACCATCGCCTTAACGATTACAGGGTTTGCGGGGTTGCAACGGATTACGCGGGGGGAACTATTAGATGTCTTGCGTCAAGATTATATCCAAACAGCTAGAGCCAAAGGTTTATCAGAAAATCGCGTAATTTATGTCCACGCACTCCGCAATGCCATCAATCCACTAGTCACACTTCTCGGCTTTGAATTTGCGAGTTTACTCAGCGGTGCTTTTATTGCCGAATTTTTCTTTAATTGGCCCGGACTAGGTAAATTAATTTTATCAGCAGTCACCGCCAAAGATCTCTATCTAGTCATGGGTAGTTTAATGATTGGAGCAATTATGTTGATCGTCGGTAACTTATTTGCCGATCTCCTCCTCAAATTTGTCGATCCACGCATCAAATTAGCCGACCTAAAATAATATGGTTAGAAGATGTCAGAACCCCGACTTCTCGAAGAAGTCGGGGTTCTTGCAGTAATGGTTGAGATATCCTAATCGCCCTGACGGTTGTTATATCAATTCTCAATTCTCAATTCTCAATTACCTTTGATATCTCATTCCTGGTAACTGCGTCACCAAGCCTAACAACTCTAACTGAAGCAGTATCCCCGAAACAGTCGCGGTAGATAATTGAGATTTAGAGACGATCTCATCGAAACTAGTTGGTTGACAAGTCACAACTAACCAGACTTGTTGGAGATCTGGAGCGAGATCTGGTGGGGGTGATGCAACAGATTTGGTAACTGGATTAGGTACTTCAATAATCGGAAAAAGTTGTAATTGTTCGGGAGTGCCTAATTGGGGGATAGAGGAGAGCAATTCGAGCAGATGATCTAAGCCGAGGATGGGCTGTGCGCCACGACTGAGCAGTCCCAGACACCCAAGTGAGTTTGGGCTGTCGATCGAGCCTGGAAGGACGTATACATCGCGTCCGAAGTCATTGGCTTGATAGGCGGTAATCAACGCGCCAGATCTGACAGGTGCTTCGATCACAATTGTGACGCGACTCAATCCGGCGATAATTCGATTGCGAGCGGGAAAATGGGATCGATCGGGTGGTGTTCCCGCCGCATATTCGCTGACAACTAAGCCATGCTGGGCAATTTCTTTGGCGAGGGCTTGATTGCGCGGTGGATAGACAATATCGAGTCCAGTACCGACTACGGCGATGGTACGCCCACCAGCTTCTAAGCAGGCACTATGAGCTTCGGTATCGATACCCTGAGCTAATCCTGAGACGATCGTAAATCCTTTACTTGCCAGTAGACTACTAATTTTTCGCGCCCAGCGTTTGCCATAATCAGAAAGATCGCGAGTGCCGACGATGCCAACTGTTGGAACATTTCCCTGATTTTCGGCTAACGAAACGTTCCCCCTGTAGTATAACACCCCTGGTGCGGAAGGAATCTCTTTTAATAAGCGGGGATAGTCAGGATCGATCCGCGTCCAGAAATAGGGATTATCGATCGAGTGCGCTGCTAGTAAAGCTTGAGGATCGATTTGGGCGCGAGCGGCGACAATTTTGGTAACTGATTGAATACCCACACCATCGATCGATAGAATCGCTTCAGTATCGGCATTCCAGGCAGCTTCTAGATTACCAAACCGTTGGTACAGTCGATCGACTAAAATCGGCCCAACTCCAGCAACTCGCGACCAAGCCAACCAATAGATGCGTTCTCGATCGAACATTCGGTTTTCCGCCTCAGTATTTATACGGTTAAAATCTCATTCTAGAAACAGAATATCCTATAACCCGTCCACATCAACATTTTTAGCAAATAAATTAACTTGGGAACCTTTAACCAATCCGTCACGACTTAGTGTGTAAGAGAGCAAACTAAACCTTACCTAACCCAAGCTAATTAATCATGAAACTTTCCTTAATCCAAGCCATCAAAACTGCTGCTATTTCCGTTCTCACTTTGACACCTATTATTAGCACTGTTAATCCTGCATCTGCCGCACCCAAATACACAGACCGCGTTATCGCTCAAGTTACTGTAGACAGTACTGCTCCTCAATCAATTGGTACACAATCCAATTATTTAGGTGCAGGTGTTTCTGGTGGTTTGACTAGTGGAAATGCACCTGGAGAACAAGCAAAATCTGGTGGCAGTTTGTATGGTAGATACTCTATTCCTCAAACTAAATTATCTGCTCGTGCTGGCGTAGTATTTACTGATAAAATCAGTGCAGTTACTCCTAAACTTACCTATGATGTTGGTGTTGCTCCTGGCACTAATATATTCGTCGGTGCTGGGTATAATTTTGTCAACGAACAAACTGCTAGCACCCCATTAGGTAACAAAAGCGCGCCTGTTTTAAGCTTGGGAATGGAAAGCCAATTAGCTAACAACGTCTTAGTATTTGGTTCCGCCGATCTTGGCTTGAATGCATACCAAAATACCAATAACACTGCGGTTGCACTCCAAGGTGGTGCTGGCTTCCGGTTTTAAACCGAACTATTCTCATTGACGATTCTATTATTTAGCCAAGGGGAGCGATCGATTATCGATCGCTCCCCTGATTAATTTACATCCGATCGCTGTAAACTTAATAACGTAAGTTGCTAGTAACTCAAGTTGCTAGTTATAAGTTATTAGTGAAGTTAGAGAGTAAGGGAGTAGGGGAGTAACGGAGTAAGAAACACCCGCACACCCCCACACCCCCGCACCCCCGCACCCGCACACCCCCATACCCCCACACCCCATCTATGGCTATTCTCGATCGACAAGGTAGATTATTTGGTAAATTCAGCCTCCTCGACATTGG
>NZ_JANOJV010000233.1:0-11660 GCF_031418915.1 Chamaesiphon sp. VAR_48_metabat_135_sub
GATCGAGCAGATAATTGGGGTATTATTTGAAGCAGTAATTAATATTTTACATTGGGTAATTGCTTTAGTGCCGATTGCTGTATTTGGGATTGTTTCTAAAACAATTGCCCTCCAAGGATTTGCGCCGTTTAAAGCATTAGGTTCATTTGTATTGGCTGTCATTGTTGCACTATTGCTGCAAGCTGCTTACTATCTAACTAGAGTTAAACTCGGCTCTTGGGTATCGCCCAAAAGATTTCTTCAAGGCGGTTCAGATGCATTAATTACGGCTTTTTCTACGGCTTCATCAACAGCGACGATGCCGATTACCTTTGAGTCATTGATCAATAAAGTCGGCTTGCGTGAATCTTCGGCTTCCCTCGGTGCATTGGTGGGGAGTAATTTTAATAACGATGGTACCGCCCTATATGAGGCGATGTCAGCACTGTTTATCTCTCAGATATTAGGGCAAAATTTGTCGCTGGTACAACAGTTGATGGTGATGTTGACTTCGATTGTGGCATCTGTGGGGGCTGCGGGGATACCAGAGGCTGGTTTAGTGACAATGACGTTGGTTTTTACCTCTGTGGGTTTACCAACCGAGTATATTGCGATCCTAATTACGGTAGACTGGTTTCTCGATCGATGTCGCACCGCGATTAATGTCATGGGTGATATGACAGTGAGTGCGGTAATTGATGGCAAACACCGACAACCCCAATCTGAGACAATTGTTGCAGCCCAAATTGAAGAATTATGAGTTTAGAGCAAACAAACTGGTTTAAAGTTGCCTTGAGAGTCGAAGGTTCGGTAATTCCCAACATTCTCAATCAAGTTTTATGGTGTGGAGCTTTTGGGCTATTTATATCAGTTTTATCTTTTTATAAAATACCTGTTGGTGCAAAAGCATTAGGTGGAATTATTCCGAGTATCGTACTGGGTTTACTACTGGTGTTTCGGACAAATACCGCTTATGAAAGATTTTGGGAAGGACGAAAAGCTTGGGGTTCGATCGTCAATAATGTTCGTAATTTATCGCGATTAATCTGGGTCGCCATTATTGAGATAGAACCAATGCATCGACAGGAGAAGGAGCAAATTTTAAAGTTATTAGTGGCGTTTTCTATTGCTACTAAATTACATCTGAGATCGCAACCTGTTGACGATCGATTAGCCGAACTTGTCTCCCCGATTCAATTTGCTAAACTTCAGACGATGAGTAATCCACCATTAGAAATTGTATTCTGGATTAGTGATTATCTTCAGGCAAAACACGAGCAGGGACAAATTAGTTTGTATCAGATGAATGAGTTGCAAAGTATTTTAAATATCTTGGTCGATATGCTGGGTGCTTGCGAACGAATTCTAAGGACACCAATACCGTTGGCTTATGTAATTCATCTCAAACAATTATTATTAATCTATTGTTTATTATTACCTTTTCAAGTTGTTGACGAACTTAGGTGGTGGACGGCACCTGTAGTCGCTTTAGTTAGTTTTACATTATTTGGGATTGAAGCGATTGGGGTTGAAATTGAAAATCCTTTTGGTACCGATCCTAACGATTTACCTCTCGATAATATTTGCAACACTATTAGTCGAAATATCGACGATCTAATTAGCATCGAACCCCATTATCGTCGGTCGGGTATATACGGGGGAGATTTGGGGGAACAACTGAATTAGGGATTCGGGAGATTCGGGTGTCGAGGTTCGCAAGCGCACTATCCATTCACACATCTACTTCCAAAACAGATATTTCTTGCTCCAGATTGAGTCGAGCTTGTGATTCTAATTCGGTGAATAGTAGATCTGTATAATAGAGTCTGTCGCGTTGTAAAAAGCTCTCTAAAACTCGAATGCGTCCAGCTCGATATGCAGAATCTGGAACCCAACTATACTCACAACGAATCGATCGAGCATAAGTTTGATATTTATCTGGATCTGCACCGAGAATCGCCAGATCTGCATCTAAAAAAACACACCGATCGAAATCTTCAGTACTGACTTGATGTCCTTGTGTTGCCAAAATTAGTTGCTCTACATCCAAAATAAGATCGATCGAGACACCCAGATTTGTCAATAATTTTTTAGCAGCTTTAGCACTTTGGATTTCATTATCTCCCGCTCGCGACTCGTACACAAAATCGTGAAACCAGATTGCTAAAAAGACCGCCATCGGATCTCGAAGTCGGTCTGGGTTAAAACGATCCAAAATAGTTAGTAGATGATGGATATGAGCGAGATTGTGATAGTGGCGATCGGGTTTGCTATAAGCAGTAACGAGCATCTGAAAAACTCGATCGGTTTTTTGTTGTTTGTGCAGCAAGTCGCTTGGAGGATCGATCGATACCTCTGTCCAAGCTGGCTGCCACTTTTGGGCTAATTCATCGATTTCGGACATTAGACTTCTTGCGAAAGTTAGGGGGTAAAGGATCGGAAATAGGGGAGATATAAAAGCAGTACTAAAAAAGACTATTTTCGACTCTGTTTAACTGCTTTTTTTCTTGTTTTTGCCTGCGATAACAAAGACGTAGCAAAAGAGATCGCTTCTTGAGCTGATTGTCCGCCAGCAATTTGAGCGATTTCATCGCGGCGTTGTTGTTGGGAGTGGAGTTCTTCAATTCGGACGATCGTGCGTTCGATGGCTTTAGCATTACCATTTTTTGTCGTGTCTCGATCGATTGTTTCCTTTACCACCCGAAAATGTCGATCGGCCATTGCCGCAATTAGCGGCTGGTGCGTGACGCAGAGAACCTGCTGAGATTGACTCAGGTGGTGGAGTTTACTCGCGATCGATTGAGCTACTTTCCCCGACACGCCCGCATCGATTTCATCGAAGATTAGCGTACCTACACCACCATGATGAGAGAAGCAAGCTTTGAGCGCGAGCAGAAAGCGGCTCATTTCCCCACCAGAAGCTGTGGCGGCTAAGGGTTGGAGCGGTTCGCCAGGGTTGGGACTAAAATAGAAGGTGATGCTATCTGCACCAATAGAAGTTGGCGTTTGGGGCACAATTTCGACTTGAAATTGGACTTTATCCATCGCCAGGGGTTTAAGTTCGCAGATTAGGTGCTGTTCGAGATCGATCGCAGCTTGTTGACGGAGGGTGGTTAATTTTTGGCAGGCTTTAACTAGTTTCGTTTGGAGATCGGTGGCTTGCTGTAATAGCTCCTCGAGGGATACTCCCGCCCCTGTAAGCTGGGTTAATTCGGTTTGGATAGAAAGTTGATGGTCGATCGCGTCCGTCAGACTAGGGCCATATTTGCGGCAAATTAGCTTGAGAGTGCGAATCCGTTCTTCAATTTCGACTAATCGATCGGGATCGGCTTCGAGTGCGTCTCCATAATAATTGATTTCGCGTCCAGCTTCAGTGACTTGAGCGAGGGCGAGGCTGACGAGATCGAGGGTAGATTGGAGGCTGGAGTCGATATCAACCATATCGATCAGGGTAGATTCGGCTTTGCCCAACAGATCGGCAACGGCGATCGACCCGCCTGTATCATTTTGATAGAGTAATTGGTAAACGGCGTAGCTCTGTTGCTGGAGATCGACGACATGGCTCAGGCGTTGGCGTTCGGTTTCGAGATCGATGAGTTCGTCGGGTGTTGTTAGGTTGACTTCGGCTAGTTCTCGCGCTTGATATTCGAGTAGGTCAAGTCGCTGTAATCGTTGCTGTTCGTTTTGTTGGCGATCGAGCCACATTCGATCGGCTTGTTGGTAAGCAGTATATGCCGCCGCAATACTTTCTCGGTGTTGGATAAGGATTGTACCTCCATACAAATCGAGTAATTCTCGTTGGTGGGTGGTATTGGTGAGTTGAACTGTTTGCCCTTGGGCGGTAATCTCAATCAAGAGTTCGCGTAATTCTTGACCGAGTTGGCGATTGCAAATCGCCCCATTGACGCGCATTCTCGATCGCAGATTAGGACCACTAAAACTCAATTCTCGACTGCAAATCAGGATATCATCGGCGACATCGAACTCGCGAGCTATCGACCATTGTCTCACTCGATCGGTAAGATCGAAAGTACCCTCGATCGTGGCTTTCTCCGTTCCTGTCCGAATCATTCGCGGCGTAGCTTTGCCACCTAATACTAGATCGATCGCGTCGAGAACGATCGATTTCCCTGCCCCTGTCTCCCCAGTCAAAACATTTAAACCCGCCCCAAATTCTAGTTCTAACTCATCAATGAGGGTGAAGTTGTGAATGCGGAGAGAGAGTAGCATTTGGGGGAGTGGGGGAGAGTGGGAGTTGGGGAGTGGGGGAGAGTGGGAGTTGGGGAGTTGGGGAGTTGGGGTGTGGGGGATTGTTCTTTTCTTTTACCCTTTACCCTTTACCCTTTACCCTTTACCCTATCCACTATTCACTATTGACTAATTTACGCCGGATGATGGAAGCCGAATCGATAATTAATGAACTAAAGTGGAGAAAGCTCTGTAGTTCAAATCTCGATCCCCATGAATGAGCCAGACAATTCTTCACCTGGTAATGAATCAGTTCATCGAGTCAGTGGTAATGATTTACCTGACCTGACAATCTATGGTTATCAAGTATCCGAGCGATTGTCCCAGTGTAAGGATCTCGGTAGAATTACTTATCTGGCTAGAGATCTCCAACATGTTGGTAGAACCTCTGAAAAAGAGCACCGATTAGTGGTAATTAAAGAGTGGCGAATACCAGACTTGGAAAAGTCAAAACTCAGCGAAAGTCAGACACCATCCTTAGATTACGCTAATTATTTACCAGAAATCGAACGTTTACAACAACTCGATCTTCCTAGTATTCCCCGTTACCTGACATCCTTCTCCACGCCAACCGGATTTTGTGTCGTGCGAGAATATCAGTCGGGTGTCTCGCTTGCAGAACTGGGCACGCTTCCAGCGTCGGATATTAAACTGGTTGCCGATGCCGTATTAAAGATTCTTAAATATCTCCATCAATTAGCACCTGTTGTCATTCACCAGAATATCAAACCAGAGAACATTATTGTCAATACGGAAACGGAATTGGCAATATACTTAATCGATTTTGGACTACACCCCCAAGGTGATGCTAGCACGGGTACCCCAGGATTTATTCCCCCAGAACAATTATTTAATTTAGAGCTGACTCCAACTTCTGATATTTATAGCCTAGGAATATCGCTAATTTGTCTGCTCACTGGCACATCTACCGGACGAGCACAAAGCCTGTTAGATAACAATTATCGTCCTCAATTCAAACATTTATTACCTGCTAATACCGATCCAAAAATGATTATGTGGCTGGAAACAATGATCGAACCCAACCGCTATCAAAGGTTTATTAATCCAGATAGTTTTGGCGATACAGCCCAGCAACGAGTGCCCCATCACAAAACTAAGTCATTTCCAAAACACGTTCCGGTAGACATAGAATTCGATTTTGCAGAATCAACGCCAAAAATAAAATGGATTCGCTGGACAATTGCCATTAGTGTATTGCTTGGTTTGTGTTTACTCGCCATTCAGTTTTTTTTCCCAGCTAGCGAAGAACTCAGTCCGGCTCAAATCGCTAAAAATCAATCGATCGCTGAAAAAGCTGAATTTGAGGCATCCGATCGAGGTAGGTTAGTTAAGGAAAAAAGATGTGCTAGCTGTAGTCTCGATCGTCAGAGTTTTGCCAAAGCAGAACTAACTGGATTGAATGTCCCTCAATCTAGTTTCATTGGGACTAATTTTTCAGGAGCAAATTTAACTCTAGCAATTTTTCGCGATGCCGATTTAAGCGGGGCTAATTTGAGTAAGGCAACTCTCCATCAAGCTGCTTTTTATGGTGCTAAACTCATCGGTACAAATTTGGCAGGAGCGGATTTACGTGATGCGAAACTAGTTTATGCTAAGTTGAAAGGATCTTCTTTGAAAAATGTCAATTTAGCGAGGGCGGATCTCAAATTTGCTGAGTTTCAGCAAGCCGATCTGACCAATGCCAATCTCACAGGTGCAGATTTAAGTAATGCAGATATGTCTTATGCCAATCTCACAGGTGTACCTTTGACAGGTGCTAAGTTGGATGGTGTAATTTTCACAGGTGCAAAAATGCCTAATGGTTCGATTCATCCTTAATAAGTGGAAAGTTGAAAGTGAACTATTTAGTTAGTCGTATTTGATTTGTAAATATTGCTAATCTGTGTGGCTCTGGGGGCTAAATGAGGTAAAATGTGGGGACAATTTATGAATTGTCTTTATACTTTAACCTGTCACAGTAAAAATATCGATGGACAGAATTCTAGAGCCGGAAGTAATGGATACGTGGTTGGAAGCAACTGCGTATGATGGAATGGATTTTGGGGTCGTAAATACAGTGTTTGCAGCAGATGCGATCGCCTTAGATCCCAATGCAGTCAAAGTTTTGGATATGGGTACGGGAACGGCGCGAATTCCCATTCTAATGTGTCAGAAACAACCTCAATATTTAATTACTGGGGTAGATTTGGCACAATCGATGTTGATTATCGGTCGCAGGAATATAGAGGAGGCTGGATTAAATCAACGAATTAGATTAGAATGCGTAGATTCTAAAAGGACGCCATATCCAGATCTAGATTTTGATATGCTAATTTCTAATAGTTTAGTTCACCATCTACCAGATCCATTATCTTTTTTTGCAGAGGTAAAACGATTGGTTAAACTGGGTGGAGCAATACTAATTCGCGATCTGATCAGACCAGAAAATGATGTAACCGTTAACAATTTGGTTGAGAACATAGGTGAGAACTACGATCAGCACCAACAGCAGTTATTCCACGATTCACTCAAAGCAGCACTGACACTAGCAGAAGTTCAGGACGCGATCGATCGAGTCGAATTACCTAACGTAAAATTAACTCAATCTTCCGATCTACATTGGACGATCGATCGCCAGAAAACATAAATTATCAAGCAGGATTATTGCAATCTACTACGAACACTCGAAATGTTAAATCGTAAATTTTGGTTTGGACTACTTATCATCATTGGACTGATATTGTCCTTAACTATTCCAGCAGTCTCTTTCTCTCAATCTTTACCAAATAAACCAGTCAGAGAAATTCGAGGAGTATGGATTACAAATGTTGATAGTGATGTTCTATTTACACGCGATCGACTGGCAACGGCAATTAAAGATCTACGTAAATTAAATTTTAATACCATCTATCCAGTAGTGTGGAATTGGGGCTATACAACTTATCCGAGTAAGGTTGCTAAGAAGATAGTTGGTAGTAGTTTTATGCCCAAAAAATCGGCAGGATTATTAATTAATAGAACGCTGAGTAAAGCCGAAGGATTGGAAGGGCGCGATGTGCTCCAAGAAATGGTAATTAAAGGTCACAAACAAAAAATGGCTGTGATTCCCTGGTTTGAGTTTGGGTTTATGGCACCTGCGACGACAGATCCTGCTGGATCAGATTTAGCTAAACTTCATCCCGATTGGTTGACTCAAAAACAAGATGGTGGCACGATTTGGAAAGAAGGTAAAGATCCGCGCGTTTGGCTCAATCCTTTCAAACCTGAAGTTAAAAAATTCATCATCGATTTAGTCGTCGAAGTAGTAAAAAAATATGATGTCGATGGAATTCAATTCGACGATCACTTTGGGTTACCTGCCGAATTTGGATACGATAAATTCACCGTCGATTTATATAAAAGCGAACACCAAGGTAAGCTACCACCAAACGATCCGAAGAATGAGGAATGGATTAACTGGCGTGCTGACAAAATTACAGATTTAATGCACGATTTATTTACTGCTATTAAAACTGCAAATCCAAAATCGATCGTCTCAATCTCACCTAATCCTCAAGGATTCGCCAAAAGCTTCTTTCTTCAAGACTGGGCAAAATGGGAACGCCAAGGTTTAGTGGAAGAATTACTAATTCAAGTCTATCGAGATAAATTAGAGACATTTATTGGCGAACTTAAAAAACCAGAAGTAAAACTAGCCAGCCAACATATCCCCGTCGGGATTGGTATTTTAACTGGTGTCAAACCAAAACCCATCCCGATGAAGCAAATTCAAACCCAAATTGCCGAAGTTCGCAAACAAGGTTTAGCAGGTGTATCTTTCTTTTTCTATGAAACGCTCTGGAAATTAACCAAGGAGCCAGAACTAGCTCGCAAGGATGGATTTAAACAAGTTTTTGCAAAATCTGTCGATCGACCCAGTGTAATTCGATAGTAAAATCGTATTTTAATTAATGGCGTTGCTGAATTCAGGTATGAAAAAATAGAGAAGAGAGGGGGGAGCGGGGAGCAGGATGACTGTTGTTGCAAAAATGGTGAATCATACATCAATTCAGCAACATCTAATTAATTATTAGTTCCTATTTGTGTGACTAGGTGAATGAGTTCGGGGAGAATGAGTTTTTCCATCCCTAGCTGTACAGCACCTTTGGAGCCAGGGAGGGAAAAGACAATCGTGTGTTGATAAGTACCTGCAATGGCACGGGAAGCGATGGCACGGGAGCCGATATCTTGGTAGCTGAGGAAGCGGAAAATCTCACCAAATCCAGGCAAGGTTTTAGTCAGGGCATTGGCGATTACATCATAGGTGGTATCGCGGGGTGAAATCCCCGTACCACCATTGAAGACGATCGCTTGAATTACTGGCACAATACCAACAATAGCTTCTAATTCTGCACCAATTAGAGTTGGTTCATCAGGAATAATTCGATATCTGCCAATTGTGTGCCCCGCAGCTTTGAGTACTGCTTGGATTAATTCACCACTGCTATCTGTCGCAGGTGTACGGGTATCACTGACAGTGATTACCGCACAATTGATGATAACAGGGATGAGATCTTGATGGGGTTGGGAATGACGATCGAGCATCGACTAATTAACTAAATTATTCAGCTTTTTGAAATCCTAACCCATTTGCCGCCGAATAACGTTCCATGAATCGCATGAACCGATCCCACTCTGCCGTAGAATTCATGATGTACATTACTTCCAAGGCGGCGGGTTTACCATTGATAAACTTGGCTTTGACTTCACGGGTGACGATCTCGCCTTCTTCGTCGAGCATATACATCCCAGTTACCTCTTCCGTGACATCATTACCGAGAATCGCGGGTTTATCAAAGTAAAATGATGCGGTAGACTGTTCACCAGTGCGAGATTTAGTGAGTCGAACATCAGGAACTACGGGTTCGGTGATGCCTACAGAAAACTGAATTTGTGCCATAAGTAAATTTGCTTAATGTTATTTCACATAATATTAACAAACATCAGGGGATTAATTTCCCTCCCCTCACCACTTACCCCTACTGAGAGTTAAGAATTTGGTTGAATTAAATCCCTATGATTGGATCGATCGATCTCTGGAGACGATCGAGCGAGCAAATTGGTATCGATCGACCCAAGTAATTGCCAGTTTACCAGGTACGGAGGTGGCGATCGACGGAAGAAAATTGCTAAATTTTGGTAGTAATGATTATCTGGGTTTGGCTGGTGACGATCGCGTAATTCGCGCGGCGATGGCGGCGACGCACCAATTTGGGACGGGATCGACAGGTTCGCGGTTGACAAGCGGGCACAAGCAGCTACATGAAGATCTCGAACAGGCGATCGCCCGTTTAAAGGGCACTGAAGCCGCCTTAGTATTTAGTTCGGGTTACTTAGCCAATTTGGGGACAATTGCGGCTCTGGCGAGCAAGAGAGACCTAATCCTGAGCGATCGATCGAATCATTCTAGTCTTAAAAATGGCGCATTGTTGAGCGGTGCGACAGTAATTGAATACAAGCATGGCGATGTTGACGATCTGCGCCAACAGTTACAGGTACATCGAACCAGTTATCGTCGCTGTCTGATTATTACCGATACCGTTTTTAGCATGGATGGAGATATTTGTCCTCTCCCAGACATTCTGGTTCTATCGATCGAGTATGCTGCAATGCTATTACTAGACGAAGCCCATGCCACAGGTATTTTTGGAACGACAGGCGCAGGTGTGGTCGAACACTACAATTGTGGTGGGAAACCATTAGTTGAAATAGGTACTCTGAGTAAAGCAATCGGTAGTTTAGGCGGCTATGTTGCCGGAAGTTTCAGTCTCATCAACTTTCTCAAAAATCGCTGTGCGAGTTGGATTTATACCACCGGATTATCCCCCGCCGATACTGCGGCGGCACTCACTTCGATCGAGATAATTTCTACCACACCCCAACTCCAGCAACAACTATGGGCAAATGTGGCAGATCTAAAACAACTATTTATCGATCGATTGCCAGATCTCCCTCTAATTCCCTCAGCATCACCAATTATCTGTCTCGAATTACCCGATGCCCAAACTGCGTTAACAATGGGTAACAAACTCAAACAAGCAGGCATCTTCGCCCCAGCTATCCGTCCGCCAACAGTACCCACAAGCAGAATTAGACTATCGCTAATGGCAACACATCAACGATCTCAATTAGAACAATTAGTTGATGCAATTGAGACAATTTGGGGATAAGGTTTAGGGACTAGTACTGAGCGGCGTAAATAAAAGTACTATTCTTGAAAGAAGGGGGAATCGGGGATCTGGGATTCATAAATGGTTGCTTAGTTTATGCCATTTAGTATTAGGTAGAAAACTGGGGACTTTTTAATCCAAAATCCAAAATCTCCTCACCCTAGCCCCAAATGCCAAGTAGTTACGGCAAAGACGATCGCGGCAAACAGGGATAATAAACCTTGAAGAATTAACCCAATTACTGAACCCAAGACGATCCCAATTCCAGCTTTGAAAGAGATATTAAATCGCTCCCCCATCGGTACCTCGCGTGGGTAGAGCAGTTCGCCGACGACAGCACCAATAAATGGCCCAAAAAACATCCCCACCAGGGGGCCACCCAAAGGTAGAGCGGGCAGCAGCCCAAAGAATCCGAGGAATAGACCGACAATCGAGCCAATTTGACCCCAATGGCTAGCTCCAGCTTTTTGCGCGCCCCAGATGCCCGAGAACTGCTCGATCGCAAAACACATCACCAAGACAACACTAGAAGCTATCAAGGTGATAGTAACTTTATCCCAATCAAACAGGAATCCCGCAACTATCGACGCGCCCAATATCAAGCTAGGTCCAGGCACTACTGGCACTACGGCCCCAATTACTCCGACTAAGGTAGTGAGGAGTAAGGCGATATAAATTAGTGTTGTGGTTGTCAAGGGGTGTGGGGGTGTGAGGGTGTGGGGGTGTGGGGGAAGGGGAAAGGATTAATTTTTTGTCTCAACAGTCATTCACTATTGACTATCCACCATTGACCATCCACTATTCAAATAAATCCATATCTGTTACGGCACCTAAACTACTGGAAGAAACCAACTTGGCGTATTTACCCAGTATCCCAGTTTTATAACGGGGTGCGGGGGCTTGCCAGTTGGCGCGACGGGTTGCTAGTTCTGCCTCGGAGACATTTAACTGTAATAGCCGTTGAGGAGCATCGATCGTGATACTATCGCCTTCATTGACTAGGGCGATCGTCCCGCCCACGTAAGCTTCTGGGGCGACGTGTCCGACTACCATACCATAGGTACCACCAGAAAAACGTCCATCAGTAATTAAACCGACGGTATCGCCCAAACCAGCACCGATAATTGCGGAAGTAGGCGCGAGCATTTCTCGCATCCCTGGGCCACCTTTGGGGCCTTCATAGCGGATCACTAGGATATCTCCTGCTTGGATTTTCCCTGAGAG
>NZ_JANOJV010000234.1:0-2103 GCF_031418915.1 Chamaesiphon sp. VAR_48_metabat_135_sub
GGATACCCAGATCTGAGCAAACTGAGATTCATCAATAATCTAGCAGTGCGTCCATTGCCATCCTGAAAAGGATGAATTGTAACTAGTCGATAATGAATCTCTGTAGCTATTTCAACAGGATGCAAAGTTGGATTGGAATGAAGCCACTTACCAAATTCTTGCATCAATTCTGGCACCATAATTGCATCGGGATAGCGATAATTGCTACCCGCAGCCATCACATTAAAAGATCGGTAAGCACCAGATCCCCGATCTCCTTTGCACACCAATCCATGAATCTGGCGGATATCCCATTCGGTAATCGCTCGTTCATCCATCGCCAGATCTCGAATAAAATCGATTGCTTCGACGTGGTTGATTGCTTCTAAGTGGTCTTTTAGGGGTTTGCCACCAATAGTGATCCCCTTTTCAATTACGATTTGAGTTTCGGATTGGGTGAGAGTATTACCTTCGATCGCGTTGGAGTGATAGGTTAATCGGATATTATAAACTTCCCGCAGATTTTCCACTAAGTCAGGCGCAAGAGGACGAATGCGATCTAACCTAGCTTTGAGTGCGTCAATTTGGTTTAGAAGGGTGGGGTTAGACATCAGAAGAATTAAATAAGGTTCGAGCGATAGTTGATGCCATCACAACAATCCATAATCGTAATAGTCCAAAATTTCTGCCAATAACCTGGGATTAGATGTTAACAAATTCCCTAAATTCTGCTCCTGGATATCCTGGGCACAACGATCAAAGATCCCATAACAATACCGCTCATCATCGTGACGCGAACGATATCTAATCCCATCCACTAGTTGAGGATGATCGTAAATAGCCTGTGCCCATTGCCGAGCAACAGTATAAGCCCCAGAAGACAATCGCGCATCGGCTCCCATCTTGACCAAATTACTCCCCGTCAAATCGGCGAATACCAACGGACGACGACTATCGATGGCGTATAAATCCCGCAGTCTCAATCCTAACTCAGAAATGCCCTTTGCCCCATGAGTCCTGCCATAGCACTCAATCCAACTAGCATAGACATCAGCCCCCACATACAAGATCCCGTAGCCCTGTGCTGGACTGTCAAATCTGCCTTTCCCCGTCCGGTCAAAATACAAGCTAGAAGAAAACTCTACCGCATTCAATCGATACCAAGTCCCCTGACTGGTCAAAATTGGTAGCTCTCTACGATTGAAATCCTCTGGTGGCAAGGGATGAGGAATTAACGGATCTTCAGGCTGGATTTGGTTCGCCATAACAAGCCGCAGCAGTAACTACAGCATCGATATTTCCAGCAACCAAACATTCTAAAGGAGTGAGATTATTCAACCGTAGATCTCCAGTTTTGATAAACATTAACTGTGTCCAAGCATCAAATTTAGCCAGCACAGTCAATACCGAGTCTAGTCCAGGCAATACACCCCCATCTTTAAATTGCCACAGCGGATAGAAATAACCTCGTTTTCCCAATAACACAGCCAAAAGTTGCCCTTTACTTCGCCGTTTATCCACAGCCTGCCGAGAAATTCCCAATAATTGGGCGACTTCTTCACTCCGCAACGGTTGCCCATCGCTATACAGTAGCTCTTGCTTAACTTTCATCCCCCTCAGTCGCGCTCCTGCCAACGGGTCTGTCGGTGCGAGTTCGGCTAGTAGTTCGGGTGCAGTCAATGCCGAGATTGTCCACTCAAAGCTGTTAGTGTGAGGATAAGCCGTAACATTGCTAGCATGACTGGCTACTAGAGCTACATCAATTGCTGCTTGCCAATATTGGGACAACTTCTGATGGTGCTTTGATTCCCGCAATAAGGTAGCTAAAGCCTCTTTAAATTGGGGGGAAGTATCGAGTAAGTTATCGATCAGTCTTTGTTCGATCTGGCTGGTTTTCTGTACTCGTTCGATTAAGGTATCTACACTCATAGTATTATAATTGAGAATTATCCCTTCATTGATTGAAGCAGAATCGAGGTGATGGGGTCGGTCATACTTGAGTTTTGGTCTAAATTTAGAGAAATTGAGCAATTTTGTGACCACATTTTTACCATATCAAAGTAGTGCAACTTTGTCAATCAACATTTAATGTCCGATAATGGCCCTTTGCGGACATTAAATGTT
>NZ_JANOJV010000235.1:0-27130 GCF_031418915.1 Chamaesiphon sp. VAR_48_metabat_135_sub
GGCGTTTTTATTCGGGGGGAACCCCCGAATAAGAAAACGACAAGACAGCGGCTCACTTTTGGACGGGTTCCCCGTCAAAATAAGTGAGACAAGACAGGGGAAACCCCAAGACCGCACTTTTCGCTTTCAACTTTCAACTAATTTACCTATTTCTTCAGATTCTCAATCCCTTGAGTCACCTTCGCTGAGGTAATTTTATCACCTTGTTGAATCGTATCGATTAGTTCTAGACCCTGAGTAATTTTGCCAAATACAGCATAATTACCGTCGAGGAAAGCGATATCTGCGAGAGTAAAATAAAATTGGGAAGATGCAGAATCGGGAGCCTGAGATCTTGCCATCGCGATCGTGCCGCGTTTATGTTGGAGTTCTGGCACATCAGTAATAGTTTGACCGTAAACTGGTGCCGTTGCGCCTTTGGGTTTGATTTCTAGGGGAATTCGACGTTCGGCACTGGTTCCAGCGGGAATGTAGCCGCCACTGCCATTACCTTTCGGATCGCCACCTTGGACGACAAAAGGTTGAGGTTGACGAACCACACGATGGAAGGTTAAGCCATCATAAAATTTGCGCTGAACTAGATCGACAAAGTTACCAGCACTAATTGGGGCGTTATTACCATCCAACTCGATCGTAATTTGTTTGCCCTTGACAGTCATTACTACTGTCGCTTTGCCATTGAGTCTAGGTAATCCAGGGAATTGGTCGCTAGTTGGCACTGGGCTACCAGTCGGTGCTGGTGGCGTGTTGGGAGATGTGTTAGATTGCTGTTTGTTGGGACTATCGCAACCACCCAAAATTAGGGCACCCAAGAGACAACTAACTACGATTAAGCGTTGAAATGGTTTCTGCATCTGTATTATTCGGGGAATTAAATATTTTGTCAACTTAGTTTAAATCGATCGCGGCTTATTTAACTAGGACTGTTGAAAATCGATAGAGTTCCCCTCAGATCCTCCAGTACCGCTGTATACCCGACTTATTCAAGTCCTAAAGCAATCACGGCAACGGCTCATAAGTTAGCAACGACATCTGAAGATTCGATCGCAATGTCGGGGTTCGATTCTCATTCCAAGCCTCTGAGCTGACGTAAACGTCCCCTAATGAATGAAAGATTTCGATACCCCTTCACTTTCAACTAATTCAATAGCCGATATCCATCGTTACGCCTGCTTCTACTTGTTGTTCGCCACCAACGACAGGAGTGGCGGGAGCGACCTCAGCTACTTTCGCTCTCATCATCATTTCTGCTGCAACGGGAATTGGTGAGGGGCTAGAGGTATTATCAATCTTGATCCCGATAATTTCTTTCCGCTTGAGATTTAGACTTTCCAGCACTGCATCAGCTTGACGTTGGGCATCTTGAGTGGCTTGTTTGAGAGCTTGAATTTGGGCTGTAGAAATTGCCTGTTCGCTAGCGACAAAGCTCACCCCATCAATCCGTGTTGCACCATTTTTGACGGCAGCATCGAGGATTGCACCCGCTCGATCGGTAGTTACCCGAAAACTGATACTATTTGTGGACGTGTATCCAGTAATTTGAGGCTTACCATTACTAGGATAAATATAAGTGGGATTGAGGTTGATTCCCGTTGTTTGGAGCTTGTCTATCTGTTGAGTTTTGAGGTAATTTATGACCCGATCCGAACGCCTAGCTGCTTCCTGTTGAGCACTACTGGGGGTTTTGCCTTGGACTTCGATCGCTAGCCGAATTTGACTCAGTGTGGTAGGAATAGTCACAATGCCCCTACCACTGGCTGTTAGAGTTCGGGCGGGTTTCCGCTCTTGGGTATTCCCAGGCGCAATTCCTGCTATCAGTACAAAACTAGCTGTTAGTAAGATGGATAGAGCTGGTTTCCAGTTGCTGGAATGAGTAGGACTGGACTCGATTTGAGCACGTTTAGGCAAGTGGATCCAGAGCCGTTGAATTTTAGTCATTTGGGGAATTCTCTCAATACATGGAGTTAATGGGAATGACTGTCTCGAAAGTAAACATGTTTCCATCAAATCGGGATTTAAAAAAACGACAACCAAACTGGTTGTCGTTTACTATTTATTGACAATTCTTAACTACCTACAATTGAACGATTGGGAAATTCGGTTGTCGTTCATAGTTAGACATATCCGTGAACTTCCGCAATTGCCCTTGAGCTAAAATAATCTCTTGCGGATGGTCGAGCCAGTGCATGTTGTATTCTTGCAAAGTATCACTCAGACGAGCGCGATCGATCTCTCGATCGACATTAGCAAAATAAGCTAATGTTGTGTGAGCGGTAAAATAATACTGCTGCTCGATCCCGAGGGAAATCAAACTCGAACTTTGATAAATAGCCCGCCGAAAAGCGATAATTCGATCGTAACTATACTCATCTTTTGGTACTAAGCTTACTTCAATTGCACGAGGTCGGACAGTCAACCCCATGATTTGCCAGCGAATCGGCTTAGTTTCGACGAGCGAGTTCTGATAGATCTTAAAACTATCTTCAATGCGATCGAGTAATTTATGCTCAAAGTCAGGGTTGGCATCATTTGCCATCCGGTAAGCACTATCCCAAATCAAATCGGCTAGGGTGAAGTGAAAACTAGCTGGCTCGACTAAAACTAATAAATCTGGCTCCAATTGCTTGGTAAGCTGTTGCTGACATGCCGCCAAGTCTTGATAAACGCCACTATTGGCAGGATCTTCAGCCCCTGGTGGTGTAATCACGGAGTACCCAGGAAACGCTACTGCTTGCCGACTACCATCCGCAGCCAACCTGAACTTAGGTGATTCTTGGATATTTTTGACCTGAGACTCATAGGTGGCGGGTAAGGTCATTTTTGCCACGCGGTTGAGATAAGTGTGATAGGACTCGTCCACTCGCGATCGCCTCCTTGCCTTTGATATTTACTAACATTGCAATAATGTTACTTACCTGAATACATATACACTATTTCACTGACTCGCGATCGTCATTTTTTGCAATTCTTGATATTAGGGGTTCGGGGTTCGGGGTTCGGGGTTCGGGATTCAGTTTGATACATTTTGGATAAAGGTTTGTCTTAATCTCCTCACATACTCTATCCTCTACTCACTCTTGGTAAGCGATGTTTGAAGCCACAGAGGATTTCCCAGGAGATGGTGCCTAGTTCGTTTGCCCAATCGTCTGCGGTAATTTGGACGTTACCATCTCGTCCTAAAATTGTGACGATCTCTCCCACCTGAAGATCGGGAATCAGACTAACATCGAGCATAATTTGATCCATTGTAATCGAGCCAATTTGAGGAACTAACCGACCTCTAATCGCCACCTGCATTCGACCTGACAATCGTCTGGGAATGCCGTCAGCATAACCGATACCGACTATGGCTAACCGAATATCTCGATCGGCAATAAACCGATAACCATAACTTACACCCGTTCCAGCAGAAATATCTTTAACTTGAGTAATCCTGGCTTTGACACTCAAGACTGGCTGAAGATCGATGCTAGATTGCAAGTGCGTTGCTGGGCAAAGTCCGTATAAGATTAACCCTGGTCGAACTAACTGGTAGTGTAATCGATCGCCGACTAATATCGCTGCGGAATTGGCGAGATGGAGGAGGGGAAGTTCGTAACCAGCAGTACTAATCGCCGCAATTGCTCGCTGAAATCGATCGAGTTGCAACTCCATAACGGTAAGGTCTAGTTCGTCAGCGGTGGCTAAATGCGAGTACAAGCTGCCGATTTGCAGATAGGGTAGACTTTTGACCTCACCGAAAAAAGTGATAGCTTGCTGCCAATTTGTCCCCAATCTAGACATGCCCGTATCGAGCTTGAGATGGACGGTTAGAGGTGAGGTGGGTGGTAATTTGGCGACAGCTTTCGAGATCGAGATTGCCTGTTCGATGTTGCAAATTGTTGGTTGAAGCCCCCATTTGACGATCGCCTGTACCTGGACAGTGCTATTTACCGCACCCAAAATTAGAATTGGGGCGACTATTCCTGCCGATCTGAGTTCTATGCCTTCTGTCACAGTCGCAACAGCCAACCATTCAACGCCCTCGGCGACAACGGTTCGAGCGATATCGATCGCCCCATGTCCATAGGCATCGGCTTTGACTACCGCCATGACAGTAGTAGTTGGTGCCAATAAACTTTTAATCTGGCGCACATTATGTTTTAGAGCCGATCTGTCAATTTCTACCCAGGCGCGTTGTTGTTCCCAATCAATCGTTTGCGTAGCAGCCTCAGGGGAGAATTGACAATCCATAAATTAATAA
This sequence comes from Chamaesiphon sp. VAR_48_metabat_135_sub, assembly GCF_031418915.1. Classification (NCBI taxonomy): domain Bacteria; kingdom Bacillati; phylum Cyanobacteriota; class Cyanophyceae; order Gomontiellales; family Chamaesiphonaceae; genus Chamaesiphon; species Chamaesiphon sp. VAR_48_metabat_135_sub. The sequence goes on from NZ_JANOJV010000235.1 coordinate 4,244, forward strand.
CGTTAAATTGCGTGAGTTTCGATCGGCTAAACATTACCATTGGCTGTTCATCTTAACTAGACAGACCAGAATGCACAACTCCCGATCCAATATACACGGGATTAGCATGAGAATTTAGAGTAGGATGAAGAAGACTCGCCAGTCTGTAATCTCATCGAATTTGTGTATATGAAACGACTCAAACGTCATCTGGTTAGTGCAATTGTCGTTGTTGTCATCATCATCGGAATTAGGTCGGCTCAAGACTTGCAAGATTGGAGTAAATTGCTTAGATATCAACCGTCACCAGAAATTGCCAGACTCGCAACAGTGACGACGATGACAGATACCGCTCGTCGATTATTTTACGTCAATCAACCGACGATCGAAAGCAGAAAATCGGCACTCAATCTCTGCCAGAGTTCCGAGCATACGGTAGTTTTGGGTTGTTATGTGTCGAACAAAGGAATTTTTCTCCAAGCCGTTACCGATCCGAGGTTGCAAGGCGTGATGGAAGTCACCGCAGCGCATGAAATGCTGCACGTTGCTTATCAACGAATGTCGTTATTCGAGCAGACACAAGTAGACAATCAGTTACAATCGGTATTGGAAAAAATTCAAAACCCACGTATCATCAAGCTCGTCCAGACATATAACGATCAAGATCCGAAGTCGGTGAATAATGAGCTACACTCGATTTTAGGTACTGAGGCGCGGAATCTCAGCCCCGAACTAGAGGAACATTATCAAATATATTTTACCAATCGATCGAAGATCGTCGCTTTATCAGAACAGTATGAAGGCGTATTCACCGCACTACGAGACAAGGCGAAGATTTTGACCAACCAGTTGATAACGCGCAAATCGGTACTAGAGCAATTATCCGTACAGGTAAAACAGGAGGCTGAAACGGTTGAATCAGAACGATCGAGTCTACAAAGCTCGATCGCCAGCAGTCCTCAAAGCGATTATAGTTTCCGCGTGTCCACTTTTAACAGTCGCGTCCAAAGCTACAATCAACTAGTCTCCCAACTCAGACAGCAAACTGACGAGTATAATCAACTAGTAACCGAGCATAATTCCCTCGCCTTGGAGGAAAAATCTCTGGTTGAATCCCTGGAAAACAAGTCAGCACAACAAGTTTCGAGATAGTTAATAGTTGCGATCTAAAATATTGCCAAATCCCGAATCCCCAACCCCTAAAAGAACATTGGATCGTCTGACTGGTATCGCTCAACAATTTGCTGCATCAAAACAGATTACTGCCGTTCGCGCCTTTGGGAATGGCAATATTAATGATACATTTCTCGTCACCGTTGTTGATGAAGTAGAACCTTGCTTTGTATTGCAACGGATCAATACTCATGTCTTTCAGCAACCTGCATTAGTGATGCAGAATATGCGGATCTTTACTCAGCATGTATGTGATAAATTGCAGTGCGAGTTAGATCTGCCAGATCGTCGCTGGTCAGTCCCACGAGTATTATTAACAATAGACAATCGAGATAGTTGGGTAGAACCCGATGGATCTTATTGGCGTGCAATTAGTTTTATCGATGGCTCGGAATCGATCGATATCATCCAGGATATCGAACATGGGCGCGAAGTTGGTTATGCGTTGGGGCGATTTCATCATTTAATTAGCGATCTAGATCCCACTCAATTAGCTGATACGCTGGAGGGGTTTCATATTACGCCCCAATATCTCGAAGATTATCATCGAGTACTACCGACGTATACAGGTGAGATCGATCGGCAAGTAGATTATTGTCTCAAGTTCATCCAGGCGCGGCAAGAATGGGCGCGAGTACTGGAGGATGCTAAAAGTGATGGTAAGCTGCCTTTACGACCGATTCACGGCGATCCCAAGGTGAATAACGTGATGATTTGTACGACGACCCAACAGGCGATCGGGATTATCGATCTCGATACGGTCAAGCCAGGGCTGGTACACTACGATATTGGTGATTGTTTGCGATCGGGTTGCAATCCGCTCGGTGAAGAGACGACAGAATGGGAACAGGTGCAATTTGATACGCAGATGTGTCGATCTATTTTAGCTGGATATCTCTCTCAAGCTAGTGGTTTTCTGACGGAATATGACTATGAATACCTATTCGATGGGATTCGATTGATTGCCTTTGAATTGGGGCTGAGATTTTTTACAGACCATTTGGCAGGTAATGTTTATTTCAAAGTTAAATATCCGACTCATAATCTCGATCGCGCATTAGTTCAATTTAAACTAACTGAGAGTATTGAAGACCAAGAGACAGCGATTCGATCGATTATTGAAGATTTACGTGCATGAATAAATTCACACTTCATCCTTTTCTCACTGAGAGCAGTTTACCGCTGATTAAAATCAGCGGTCAGATCGAGAGAGATAATCATATCCTGTCGATCGAGTACTTATTACAAGGCGATCTTAGTTCGGTATCGATCGCGGCACCTGTAAATAAACCTAGCCGTCAGTTTTATCTCTGGGAAGCTACCTGTTTCGAGTTCTTTCTCGGCGTTCCAGGCAATCGAAATTATTGGGAATTTAATCTCTCACCATCTGGAGATTGGAATGTCTTTCGCCTCGATGATTATCGCCAGGGTTTACGGGATGAAATAGCATTTACATCTCTGCCATTTACTGTCGATCGGTCTATTAATTTGATCGGGCTAAAACTAGCATTCGATCTGAGTGGAATTATGCCGATCGATCTATCTATAGAAATTGCGATCGCAACAGTGATTAAATCCACTCAGGGTGAGATGAGTTATTGGGCATTGAAACATAGTGGCAAAGAAGCTGATTTTCATCTCCGCGATAGTTTTACGATCGAGGGGTAAATTGGCGATCTCCACTGACTAACAATCCCGCAATTCAATGGTTGTGGCGTTAATTAATGGAAATTGGGCATGAGACTCGATCGTCGATCGAAAAATCTTGGATCAAGCGGGCGATGGGACTCGAACCCACGACGTTCACCTTGGGAAGGTGACATTCTACCACTGAATTACACCCGCATCGACTCCTTATCTTAACATAAAATTCGATTTTCAATACGACAACAGCAATTCCAAATTCTCCACCCCCGTTTCAAGAATAATCGATTGCTGCTGGTGGATTTGGGGCAATGGCAAACAAAGACGGGCGCGAGTCGCTGGTGCAAGAGATGAGTTGGATGATTAACATATAGAACTGTAGGGATATTTGCGACGACTACTGTACTGAATCCAATCCATAAATACCAACTAACGACGATCGTGTCCACTAATCATCAAGAGACTTCACTCGAACACTATTGTGAAATGACAGTTAGTGGCACGATCGCACCTGACGATCGAGAACCGACTAAACTAGTCCTAACTACCCGCGATGGAATTAAATTTCGCGCTGCGCCGTTGGGAGATATCACTCTGATTGAGGGTGATAAACAATGGCTGGTAATTCCGATTATGCAAACCGATGGAAATATTACTCGTTTGCAAATCGTTGGAGCGTATGCGGAGACTGCGCTTGAACCTGATAAATTCGTCTGTGTCGCCAGAATTTGCCAAGTCAGTCGCAAGCATAACATGGTCACGGCGAAGATTGACAAACATGGCGAAACTACGATTCGTCCAACATTTCTAAATCCGCCGGAAGCGATGAAAACGGGGCAATTGTGGCAAATTGTCGCCCAACGAGTCGGAACGACATTAGAGATTCTCAAAGCCACCCATCTCGATTCAACCGAAGGTGGGGAATCAACTGTTAAATCTCTCACCAGCGTTGCCCCTAAGACCATTTACAATGCCCGTAACCTGGATGGTGACCGGAAGGCTGAAATGACTCCTTTCGCCCTAGCCGCCCTAAATTTGGAGCTAACTGAGCGAGATTGGGAATTATCCCTCACTAGAGTCAAGGAGCCAATCTGGGAATGGGAGGCTCAAAGTTTAGTCCCGACAGAATTACGTGCCAGAGTACAGGTACATGGGCGGACTAAGGTGGCGCGAGTCTATGCGTATCCTCATCAGACTAAGTATGTTTCTGCTAAATCTACCGTTCCTACCGATGGGGGAGAATTAACAGTAAATGAGGATGATAAATATTTAGACAGATTAATTGTCACCCCGTTAGGTGCAGCTAGAGGGATTGGTGCGTCTTGTTTTCGGGTGCAAATTGGGCCATATGAGATCGTGATGGATGCGGGAACTCGCCCCAAGGGGAGCGATCCTTTACCTGCGTTTGAATTGTTAGAGCGTCCAAATTTGATGCTAGTTACTCACGCTCACCTCGATCATATTGGGGCGTTGCCGATTTTTCATCGCAATTTCCCCGATGTGCCGATGATTTGTACCCACGGGACACGGGAAATCGCTCATGTGATGCTGACAGATGGTTTGAAGGTGCAGACAGCACAACAGAAAGAGGGAAATGAAGACTTCGGACAGGTATTTTCTGCCGACGATCTCGATCGCACCCTATTCACGCTCCAAACTCAACCCGTCGGCGTAGACTTCTCGCCCCTCCCAGGCTTGACAGTGCGGTTCATTCATGCTGGGCATATCGTCGGTGCAGCCTGTATCTACATGAAATATGGGAATCGATCGATCCTCTATACAGGCGACTACAATACCACCAGCAGCCGCACCGCCGAGGGCTTGAAACTAGCCGATTTACCCGAAGCCGACATCCTCATCACCGAATCCACCTACGGCGCAGATACCCACCCCTCCCGCCGCAGCCAAGAGAGCGACTTGATCAAAGCGATCGTCGAAGTCGTCGCCGCAGGTGGTAACGTTTTAATACCAGCCTTCGCCCTCGGACGTGCTCAGGAAATCATCCTCGCCATCCGTACCAGTGCCCTATTCCATAGCGTCAATGTCCCCGTCTACGTCGATGGCTTAGTCCGCGAAGTCACCGACTTATTCCAAAACCAACTCGATTTACTCCCCGCCGCCGTCAAGAACTTCGCCAAAACCCAGTCCCCCTTCTTCAGCGAGAAATCCTCACCACGGATCATCTCGATCGGATCGCCCAAAGAACGCCCCCTCGCGATCGCTCACCCCTCAGTAGTAATCGCTAGTTCCGGCATGTTGACAGGTGGAGCCAGCATCGGCTATGCTAAAATCCTATTAGAACGGGAAAATGGGGCTATTTTCATCTCCGGCTATACCGACGAAGAATCCCCTGGACGTTTCCTCCAAAGCCTAGAACCAGATGCTGAAATCGAACTCGATGGTACCCCGCTCACCGTCAGAGCCAAAATTCAACGCTTTAATTTGTCTGCTCATGCCGATCGAGTCGGGATTACCCAAGTCATCCATCGTGTCAATCCCCAACACCTGATCCTGATCCACGGTTCCAAGTCCGCCCTCCACGAACTCTCCCGCGCTGGCGATTTACGCGATAAATATTGGATTCACATCCCCGAAGTCGGTGATACGATTACCTTCGGACAAGCACCCGAACACCTCTCCAAAGCTCAGGTAGCCAGAGTCGATGCGGGACAAGAATTTGAACTCGAAATCGAAGCTGAATTCGATGGTGCATGGCTCCGCATCGCCGATAGCGTGCTAGAAGATCCCCGTTGGCAACATTTAGCCGCAACGGGATTATTATCAGCAAAATGGACAAAAGGCGGATTGATGCTCAAACCCGCCAGTCATAAATCTTTTGCAGTTGACTCGGCGATTTTGAGTGGGATGGATTGTTGCGCGGTATGTGAGTTTTTCGATGGTTATCTCTGTCGCGGGGAGGAGAGTCCATTGTACAAGCGCGATGTCGATCCGACTGCGAAATGTCCAGCTTTTGTCCGTCAGGTTGTGGCGATTGAATCGATTGTTAATGGTGAAGAATCTTTGATTGAGCCTCTGGTTGAGGAAATCGATCTGGATCTGGATGAAGATGAGTTGAATGATGGAATTGATTAGACTCGACAGCAATTCCAAATTCAAACTTATTCCTATACGTCGTAGGGGCGGGTTTATGCGATCGATTACGAATCTTCTAAAAATCTAAATCAAACCCGCCCTCACCCACCAACAACCGATTTTCGTTCCGAAAGGCTTTGCCAACGAACATTACCGTCCATACCCGATCGAATCGCAATCGATATTGGCTGGTGGAGTCGGGCAGGTTCGTTCGATATTTCTGGAATTTTATCGATGGTTGTTTAAGTAAACAAAGCCCCTAAAGACAATCATACAAATACAACAGTAACCTTTGCAGTGCAACACTCTTGAATTATTAGCTTCTGCTGTTTTTCAGATACTTTACCAAAAAGATAAACGCACCGTTCATGTTCTGGATAGTAATGGCTGTAACTTACAACTTGTCCAATAGCGTGCTTATAACGTCTAACATTCTTGACCTCTATCACTTTAGAAGGTGTGAGAATATCAATTCGTCCACTTGCAGTAGGTACTTCAATCTGGCTACCAGGAATTTGTGCTGCTAAACGGTCTCGTATAGTTCTTTCCTTCTGAGAAATTTTTGGTTTAGGATAGCGACGAGTCCCATTTTGTAACTCTTCAAGAGCAGGTTTCAGAAGAGGAATTTGGTCATTGCACACTTCAATTATCAACTCTCCAGTTCTTTTGAAAGCGTCCTGAGCTAACTTACGAGCAAAATTTTCAAAATGATTACTCATTATCTAGCCAATCTCATGAAGATAATTTCTAATCTTCAACTTCAGATCTTTTGATATAGGATACGAATCAACTTCTCTTTCAATATCTGATTTTGTTTTCCCTTTCTTGTAGAGTTCATCTACAACTCCCTGAAACATTTTTTCAAATCCATACTCTGCTAGTCCTTTAGACATCAAGCCCAAAATTCCAAGTACAGCAATCCCGCCTATCATCCCAAATGGGCCACCAAGCATCGCCAATGCTGTTGTTAGTGCTGCTGCACCTGCAAAACCCGCAACAGACATAGCTACTAGAAGAACTAGACCAGGCACTCCTAACGCAGCAATTTTATCTACAATTTGATCCACTCTTAAATACTCCTGGATTAAAATCTAATACTTGGTCTAAACTATTCGTTAGACGCACAGTCTCAGTCTAGTATACCCATCTGAGCTAGATAGATCTCGATCCGCACGAACCGACTACCAAAACCAGTTTTGCGGTTTAAAGCTTTGTAGGGTGGGCAAAATATAGTAAGACATCTTCAGTTAGTTCACTACTAACTTTTGCCCACCATTATAAACGCTATCGCTCAGTCGATAAAAATTGATAATATTATGAACTGGCTTGCTCACATCTTACTGTCAGAACCAAACGTTGACAATCGCTTAGGTAATTTATTAGGCGATTTGGTGAAAGGGAAAGATTTAGATGGACTCAATTGTAATTTAAGGCGAGGTGTCAGTAGACATTACGCTATTGATAAATTTACCGATAGCCATCCAATTGTCAAAATCAGCAAGAAAAGGATCGATAAAGAGTATAGTAAGTTTGCGGGAATATTAATCGATGTTTTTTACGACCATTTACTAGCAAAGAATTGGGCGATGTATTCTGATACTATCTTCACTGATTTTACGGCAGAGATATATGAATCATTTCAAAAATATTCAGGCGATATTCCACTATCAGCTAGACAAATAATCGGGTATATGGTGGATGGCGATTGGTTAACTAGCTATCAACATTTATCTGGTGTAGAAAATGCTCTAGACAGAATCGATTATCGAATTAAAGCTAGGATGGGTGAAAGAATTAAGCTTCTTGATGCAATGCCAATACTCGAACGGGAATCGATCGATCTCGAACGAGATTTTCATTCTTTCTTGCCAAAATTACAGCAACATATTCAAGATTGGACGATAAGTAGTGTGAGTTCTGGACAAGGAAAATTGATTTGCTCCGCTCCAGCACCGCCCTGAACTATAAGTGTCTCGTTCCGAGAGGCTACGCCAACGGGCTAATAGCGAAAGTCCATTGAAATGGACTGAGTAAAATCAGACAGTTCTCTGAAGAGAACTTTTGTTATTAGCCCCAAATTCATTTGAGGGCGGTGCAGAAACGAAGCTAGGATTCATCAGAATTTAGAATAATAGAATGAATCAAAGATTTTCGTTGGCTGTGATTAGATTAACGACTAGGTTGGAGGCTAGTTGGGGCATATCCCCGACTTCTTGAAGAAGTCGGGGATATCGTAATGCAATTATGGTAAGGGGCGTTGACGAATTTTATCGCGTTCAACTATTGTAAACCTTCCCTCAAACTGTAATTCTTCGGTCTGTAACAAATTCAATAATAGTGATGCTGGCTCTTCTGGTGAGTGAGGACGAAATCGTAAATAAATGACACCTTTTGGCGCAGGTAAACGAAAACGATAGATGAGTTCGCCATAATCGCGGTCGAATGTCAAAATTATTCGTTGCTCATTTACCGCACGAGCCAAGACTTCTGTATCTTCAATTCCTGGAGAATCTTCAGTCACAGAAGTGACATCATAACCTGATTGTCGGAGCAGTCGAACGCTAATTAACGGAAAATTTTCATCGGCTATAAGCTGCATTAGCTTGCCTCAGATAATAAGGATGTGTAATATACATCTTCTTGAAGACACTCCGCCGCAAAAGCGAATACAGCTTGGATCGATCGAGTATTAAGTGTTGGATAGTTCTCTAAAACTTGTTGCTCTGTCCAACCTTCTGAAAATAGCCCCAGAATGAATTCAACCGATAATCGCGTTCCTTTAATTACAGGCTTCCCCAGCAGAATTTTAGGATCTGAATGAATATGTGTTTTCCAGTTCACGATCGGTTTACCTCTTGAAGAGTTTTGTTTATTATGCTCTATTTGACTGTGAAAAATACCAATACTGCTGATTAACGACTAGGTTGGAGTACTACTTTATCGACTAGTTCGTTGGCGTAGCCTCTCGGTACGAGAATCGACAAAACCTTGGCAATTTCTAACAATCTGTCGAACCCCACAGCCTGATAATGATTGGCTTCATATCGCTGAATTTGTTGTTCTTTAATCCCGATCGTATCTGCTAGTTCTCCTTGACTCATTCCGGCTGATATTATCGCCTTAATTAATGCAATTGGTAGTTCTGATAGACGATCGTAATTCTTACCTTACCATCTTTCAAATTCTCGTACTCGCTTATCTCCCCATACATCTCCTGAATTTGATCTTCCAAAGCTGCACATTGCATTCTCATCAACCGAGGATGACTATTAGTAGCTAGTTCTCGGTTTTCCAGGAGTGTCGATAAATTTAGCTCTAAATCTTTTCGGCGTTGCTGAATTAATGTATGATTTGCTGTTGAGACAAGCCCTGAAATTTAAAGTGGGAGCAATTTGTGGATTGCCCCCACTTTATTACAATGGTCGATAAGCTCGGTAATTAATACTGGGGAAAATATTATCCATCGTTTCGACTTTTTCCAACCAGCCACTATCGACTTTCCCTTCTTTGAGTTCGTCGTAGAGCTTGTGGAAGCGGACTAGGTGCGATCGAGTGCGCCGGATGGCATATGGTACCATCGTCCCAGTCCGCATGATAAATGCCCAGTCAGAGGATTGCGCGAGTAATAGTTCTCGTGCGGCTTGATTGAGTGCGCGCCATTGCAATTCGTCGGCTGGCTCCATCCGTGCTAATTCGATCATTCGCTCTGCACCCTTGTGGAGGTGAGGATACACCCATGCATTAGTTTCATTCAACCAGTACTCGTGGAAACCTTTATACCCCCAACTAGATTGAGCGGGACGACACACCTGTTGGGTGGGTTGAGCACGGAGATAGTCCGCTAAGTGGGTGATTTGATAAGTCTGTTGATCGTACCAAGATTTGCGGAAGAAGTAATCGATGAACCAAGGGCCTTCATACCACCAGTGACCGAATAATTCGGCATCGTAGGGCGAGACAATCAGCGGTGGACGTGGCATCATTCCCGCGAGATTTGTCACCTGTTGCTGGCGATTGTACATGAAGTTCTGAGCGTGATCGGCTGCTTTCTCCTTTGCCCAATAGGGATCGTAGAGAGCTTTCTCACCACCAGTTTTCGAGGTGATTTTGTGGTATTTAATGCCGATATTCTTTCGTTGACCGTTGGGCATAATGTACGGCTTAATATAGTCGTAATCCGCATCCCAACCTAAATCTTTATAAAATTCTCGATATTCTGGTGCGCCAGGATATCCCACCATCGACGACCATACTTGTTGGGAAGACTCCTGATCTCGACCGAATGCTGCTACCCCAGTTTCGGTAAAGATCGGCGCGTAGTTACCAAAACGCGGACGAGGACGGGCGTACATAATCCCATGTCCGTCGGTGAGGAAATAGCGCAAACCAGCATCCGCCAGCATCCGTTCTAGTCCTTCATAGTAGGCACATTCTGGCAGCCAAATCCCTTTTGGAGCGCGACCAAAATTTTCTTCATAATGTTCGCACGCTACCCGAATTTGCGCCCACACCGCTTCGGGATACATTTTCATCAGCGGTAAGTAGCCGTGAGTCGCACCGCAAGTGATGATTTCGAGGTTATTGCTATCTAAAAATCCTTTGAAGGCACCGATTAAATCTCGATTGTGTCGTTCCCAAGTTTTCCGAATTGCGGCAAATTCTTTAACATAATACTCTGCTAAGTACTTGAGATGTCCGTTATCTTTGTTGGTATCGATCTCTTTGAGGGCTAATTCTTCTAACTTGCCCAGATGCTCGTCATATCGATCTTGGAGCAAGGGGTCGCGTAGCATAGACACCAATGGTGGAGTCATGCTCATGGTAATTTTGAAGTCGATGCCGTCCCGTTTTAATCCCTCAAAAACGTGGAGCAGAGGAATATAAGTTTCGGTGATGGCTTCATACAGCCATTCTTCTTCAAGGACAAAATCACTTTCAGGATGGCGAACAAAGGGGAGATGAGCGTGTAGGACTAACGCAACATAACCGAGTGGAGTACTCATAGGGATAGCGTGTGGGAACAGCGAGTGGCAGATAGTTAAGACACTATCGTTAATATTAGCGTGAACGAACCCCACTCGCTTGCGAAGTTGGCTGCGACATAACACAATTAACAGTGAGCAATCACTATCATCGATCGAATAATTACATTTTTTTAAATAATGTTAAATTTTTGTTAATAAAACTACAGATCTGGTTCATACTTAAATTTGGTTAATATTTAATAACCTTCACAATTGCCCAACCTAGCTCTCGATTCTCTATCGGAGAGGCTACGCCAACGAGAATGAATGCCAATCGATCGCTATCCACCCAGTAATTCGTCAAGATCGTTACAGCTACTGCTGTTCCTTGATGAGCGTATGACTAGCTATATTCACAATCAAGAGATCCGTGACAAATTAGCGATCCTTAATGCCGAGCGTTCTTTCGAGCTAAAAGTTGTCGATGTTGGCAAACAACCAGATTTGGCCGAACATTATCGGGTAATTGCTACGCCAGCACTAGTAAAGCTGTCTCCAGCCCCCCGCCAGATCTTAGCAGGTAGCAACCTGATCGATCGCATCGATAACTGTTGGGAAGGTTGGCAAGAAGAGTTATTTTTGGAAGGCAACGATCTGCCGATAGATTATGGTGAATCGACGAATTCAGATTGCGAACAAAAGGAAAAGTTCGGATTGAGTGACTCGATCGGTTATGTGAGTAAACTGATTAAGTTGACTGATGAAGTTTTTCGGCTCAAACAAGATAAAGAAGAGTTACTCGATCGGTTAAAATTGCAAGATCGCGCGATGTCTGTATTGGCTCACGATCTGCGAAATCCTCTGACTGCAGCAGCATTGGCATTAGGCACCTTAGAAATTATCCATAATCCTGTGGATTATCGTGCCAATTCCTTGGAGCCAGAAACAATCGCCAGATTAATCGAAAGTGCGCGCATTCAACTACAATCGATCGATCGCTTAGTTACTGACATTTTGCAACCGCTAGCCAATCATAGTACTGAGTTAGATCTCCGTCCCCAAAAACTCGATTTGACTCAAGTAGTTTCAGCCGTCATTGCGCAACTAGATACTCAATTTCAAACGAAAGGACAAGTTATTACCACCGATATCCCTCAAGATATCCCCTGTGTCTATGGCGATATTGATAAACTACGTCAGGTAATTATCAATCTGTTGGACAATGCGATCAAATATACACCCGATCGCGGTCGCATTCATATCAGCGCGCTCCATCGCACCGCTCAAACCATTCAAATGAGTATTTGTGACAATGGGTTGGGCATTCCCGCCGAAAACCAGAAACGGATCTTCCAAGATCGCCACAGGCTCGAGCGAGATCTGTCTCAATCCGGCTACGGTATTGGTTTAGCTGTTTGTCAACAGATCGTTCGCGCACATTACGGACAAATTTGGGTAGAATCTGTACTAGGGAAGGGAAGTGTGTTTAATTTTACACTATTGGTATATCAGGGGTAGGTGAGTGGGGGAGTACGGGAGTGGGGGCGTACGGGAGTACAGCCTAATAAACGATCTAATACACCCCAACACCCTATATTCTGGATTGCCGTACTTGCGAACCTACCGTGAGACCGACAGCTTTTGGTAGAATAGATAGTATAGATTTTCCACCACCAACCACAATCGCTACACCACTAGTAACAGTGACATGGTAGGGTTGAATTTTTCTAAATTAGAGCAAACTAACATGCGGGATAGTTGTCAGTGTTTTCAGCACGATCGTGTAGCCTCGCACATCACCAATCGCCGTCAATTTCTCCGTCATCTCGTTGGAGCGGGAGTGCTGACTACAGCTAGTCTGATCGACCCTGCTATTGCCAGAGCTGAAAAAAAAGTCCCCAAAGCTCTAGTCCTAAGTTGTATCGATTATCGAATTCTCGAAGCAGAACGCTACTTTCTTTCGCTCCAAAATCTGGGCGGACAGTACGATTTTACTGCACTGGCTGGGGCTTCGCTGGCTTTGAGTGGAATGCCCCACCAGTATGATGCTGACGCATTTTGGGATCAATTGGATATCTCCTATCGTCTCCATCATATCAAGAAGGTAATTATTCTCGATCACCAAGACTGTGCTGTGTTTCAATATAAGATCGATCCCAATCTCGCCGATAATCCTGCATTGGAACTCACTACCCATACGGAATACCTGAGTCGGGCGTATTGGGCAATCCGAGATCGCTACCCAGATCTCAATATCGAACTCTACTTTGTCAACCTCAATACAGATGTCAAGCAAATCTCCCCGTTAGCTAAGGTGTAAGAATGGGGATTCGGGATTCGGGGTTCGGGATTCGGGATTTGGGATTCGGGTAATTTCACCATCCACTATTTCCTAAAATGTTAATTCCGCTGGCAAATATGGCAATAATAAAACTGAAGCTACACTAGAAGATATACAAGTCTCGATTGCAGGTCGAAGTGCGAACCAACCACTAAAGACAAAATAGTCCGCATCAGGTGCAGGTATAAGGATATAAAGAAATATATGCATAACAGTTCCCAGGTCTCATCAAAGCGATTTTCTAAGTCATTGTGGCGATTAGCGGCTGGCTTGCTAATCGCTCAGGGAGTTGTTTGGGGTAGTCCAGTGCTTGCCAAAAACGATCCCAACACGCTTACCTATGGAGAACTATTCAGGGAGGTCGATCGTGGGGTAGTCTCGAAGGTAGAACTCGATCCAGTGACCAAGATCGCGAAAGTCACCCTCAAGGATACCACCGCAAATAACAAACTGCGGATGAAAGAGGTGACATTATTAGAAGATAATGCCGAGTTGTACAGTAAGCTCAATGAGAAAGGTGTCGAATTTGGCGTTCAGAAGTCGGCTGATAAGAATGCCATTTTTGGACTACTGGGCAATGTCCTGCTCTTAGTTTTCGTGATTACCGTATTATCCGCAATTATCCGTCGATCGGGTAGTGCTGGCGGACAAGCTCTAAACTTTGGGAAGTCTCGCGCCCGCTTTCAGATGCAGGCAAAAACGGGCGTGATGTTTGACGATGTGGCTGGGATTGAGGAAGCCAAAGAAGAACTCCAAGAAATCGTCACTTTCTTGCAAGAGCCAGAACGGTTTACCTCTGTGGGTGCCAAAATTCCCAAGGGCGTGCTCTTAGTCGGATCGCCAGGTACTGGTAAAACCCTGATGGCTAAAGCGATCGCTGGTGAAGCAGGTGTGCCATTTTTCAGTATTTCCGGCTCGGAATTCGTCGAAATGTTCGTCGGTGTTGGCGCGTCCCGCGTCCGCGATTTATTTAAAAAAGCCAAGGAAAATGCTCCCTGCTTGGTCTTCATCGATGAAATCGACGCAGTGGGTCGTCAGCGGGGCGTAGGCATCGGTGGCGGTAACGATGAGCGGGAACAGACGCTCAATCAATTGCTGACCGAGATGGACGGATTTGAGGGCAATAATGGGGTAATTATCATTGCGGCGACCAACCGCCCCGATGTACTCGATACCGCGCTACTACGTCCCGGACGATTCGATCGACAAGTACAAGTCGATCCCCCCGATTACAAAGGTCGAGTGGCAATTCTCAAGGTTCACGCTCGCGATAAAAAAGTCGATCCCGCAGTCTCGCTGGAAGCAGTAGCGCGACGCACTACTGGTTTTACTGGCGCAGATTTAGCCAATTTATTAAATGAGGCGGCAATTTTTACCGCTCGTCGTCACAAAGACGCAATCACCATCGCTGAAATTGACGATGCGATCGATCGCGTGATTGCCGGAATGGAGGGTAAGGTCGTCGCGGATGGTAAATTTAAGCGGATGACTGCTTACCACGAGATCGGTCATGCTTTACTGATGACTTTACTCAAGGAACACGAACCAGTCCAAAAAGTTACCGTCTTACCTCGCGGTCAAGCTATCGGGATTACCTGGTCGATGCCTAATGAGGAGAATGGACTAGAAAGTCGCGCCAAACTACTAGCGATGATTACTGTCAGCCTGGGCGGTCGTGCGGCTGAGGAAGTCGTCTTCGGTAAAGATGAGGTCGATTCCGGCGCGAGTAACGATATCCAACGCCTAACCCGCATTGCGCGGGGAATGGTGACTCAAATGGGTATGTCCGAACTCGGGTTGGTGGCGATGGATACCGAGCATCAAGAATACTCAGAATCAATTGCAGCACAAATCGATCGAGAGATTCGTAAGATTGTCAAGGACTGTCATCAGCAAGCTGTCGATCTACTCCAATCCCATCGCTGGTTAATGGATATTTTGGCAGACATTCTCATCGATAAAGAAACGATTGATGGAGACGAGTTTCGCCAAATCGTCGAGCGTGAAACAGATCGACATGGAATCAAGCAAAATAAGCCGGCATTAGCAGGATCTTAATTATACTTTTCACGGTCACAATCTGAATCTCAACCTTAAAAAATAGCTCTGTTAGTCGAGTACTAGCATGGCTATTTTTGTGGTTAATGTTAGCGCGGGATAATAAGGACAAGAGTGTTAAGCCAACTTAACTTAGTCGCGCAGCGATGGGCTTTACTTGTAGTAAATCGCCAGTATTTAAAAACTTACCAGCTTCAACTAATGGAATTTGGGTGTTAACACCCAATCGATAAAAATGGTTGAATCTCATAAATCCCATCCACCCACTAACTTTAGTCAGAAGTGTTTGCTGACGCTGCTGCTGGAAAATCTGTTGAAAATTAGGAGTGATATTACCCGTGAGAGCATCACGAGTGGGCACGATACAGCGTTGACAAGGATTGATACCTTGAAATTGGACATTACCCAGTTGAAAATCAACTACTTTTCCTGGTGCGTCAAATAGTCGATCTTCCCAAAAAGCTGGAATGCCACTCAATTCTAAATTAGTTCTAAATCTGCGCCGGACTTCGGCTAAATCTAGATCGGGAAACCAAGTGCAAACTGTCTCCAAGGTGCTTGTACTGATAATTGTCGGACCATAAGCATTTAAGTCATCTGGGAAGCCTCCGACGGCATTTTCGATGAGGTGGACAGGAAAACCAAAGAATTGACTCAACCATCGAGCTAGTTCGGGGCGTTCGGTAGTCAATGAAAATGTCTGAATAGTAGGATTGTCCGCCGTATGGATACTAATTACCAATTGCCGTTCTAAACCTGTATCGACAAGATCGAATTGACTGCGTAATTGCTGGGTTTTAGCAGTGCGTTTTGCATTGACAACTTTACCTTTATCATCCACGATTGCCCACCGTCGATCGAATGCTAATGCACCACCTGCGGAGATCGAAGATCGATCGACTATTTTCCCATCCAGTGATTTAATTGGATAAATGACGATCTGCGTTAACGTTGGTTGCAGATCGCGCCCGATTTCCGAAATCATCATCGATAATTATCCTCAATAATTACAACGCTACTTACGCCGCAGACTACTAGATTACTATACTTCAGCCTGTTATTGCCACAAAATTGCTAGCGTATACATTAGTGTGATTCGTCGATGAAGATCGCCAAATACTGCAAAATTAAGTTGTCAATTTTTCGGTAAATCGGTTCGCACGAACGGCATGAATTTAATTAATTTCTTGCCAAACTATCGGAATTAATTCCCGCTTCATGGTTTTGACGACTTTCATCTACAAATGAGATTAAATTAGCACGATCTTTTTCCCAGGCTAGTTTTATTTCGTCGGTATGTCCGATAATCGCCCAAGGCACTCGCGTATGAATTTGTTCGATTAATCCCATTACTTCGGCTTCCGAACCAGGGATTTCTACAGTCCCACCATGACGATCGTGACAAATAGTTGCAAAAGTTTTACCTGTAGGAATACCGTTAGTTCGATGTTTGGTTACTTGGAAATAAATCCAGACAATATCGACTATTTTCTTGATTTCTAGATCGAATGATTGTTTCTGAATCAACCAGTTGTTAGATATTTTTGTCTGCTGATGCACTACGATATTTTGACTGTCGAATTCTCGATCGATCTCTGGGATGACCATTTCTGGTATACCATATTGACTCAGTTTTTTGACGATCGGATGTAAATTAATGTTGTCTTGGCGTTGCTTCCACTTACTTAAATTAATGGCACCAATAATGCCCCCGATCGAACCAATTGCTAGACCCCAATAGCCAGGATTCCGAAAATCAGCTTTGGCATTAATAATAACTGGTAAAATCAAATCTCGATCCGGTAAAGACTTAATCTCTTGCTCGACAAAATTGGACATACTTTCGATCGTTCCCGCCGCAGAATTAGTCGCAGGAGCATCATTTTCTAGCTTGACAAAAATCGCTCGATCGCTATTAGCTCTATCTCCGCTCAGTTTGACCGCAATCAATCTAGCTGTTACGGTTTCACTCTTGACTTCTCCCGTGCTTTTGCTCTTGCGTTGAGATATTTCCTGCATTCCAGTTTCCAGATATCCAGAACCAACAATCTTGAGATAACGACCCATGTATTTACTTGGATCTGAAATTAAATCCTGGTTGGCAACTAATTTTGGCCCACCAAAAAAGCCACTCCAATAACTCCAACCAAAGATCCCGATGGCGAGCGGAATTCCAACCATGCCGAGATTATTCAGTAATAAATTTCGGTTGGTGCGTTGGATCTCTTTGCCGATGAAACCTTGCCACATGAGTCTTATTTTCCTTGTCTTGGTAATTTTGGATTTTGGATACTTTGGCTGCTCCGAAGGCAGGCACCACGCGAACGCTCACTCCAAGTTGTGGATTTTCCCTCGGATAAATTTGGGGCTTGTTGGTAAATCTCGCTCGGCCAAAATTGAAAACATCCTTGGTATTAAAATACACACAAGCAATAGACTCATCCGGAAACTATTCGATCGACTCGCCCGATGGAGATCTACTAGCAACTGACGATCGGCAAGGGTACAATAAGAGATAGATATCGCTCTACACCAAATTTTTATAGCCCCATGACCGTAGCTACACCGACTAAAATCCAGTATGAAGCCGTAATTGGGTTAGAGACTCACTGTCAACTCAATACTGCTACCAAGATTTTTTGTAACTGTTCTACTGAGTTTGGTTCTGTACCCAACCACAATATTTGTCCCGTCTGCACGGCAATGCCTGGGGTCTTGCCAGTGCTGAATGAGAAGGTGCTAGAATATGCCGTCAAAGCTGGTTTGGCTCTCAATTGTCAGATTGCTGCTTATAGTAAATTCGATCGCAAGCAATATTTCTACCCTGACTTACCCAAAAACTATCAAATCACCCAATTCGATCTCCCCATCGCCGAGCATGGCTGGGTAGAAATCGAAATCCTCGATGATGCGGGAAATCCTACCCGCAAGAAAATCGGCATCACGCGGATGCATATGGAAGAAGATGCGGGAAAACTCGTGCATGGTGGTAGCGATCGATTAGCAGGTTCTAGTTATTCCCTCGTCGATTACAATCGGACTGGTGTACCCCTGTGTGAAATCGTCTCCGAGCCGGATCTTCGCAGTGGCATTGAAGCGGCTGAATACGCCCAAGAAATCCGCCGGATCATCCGCTATTTGGGCGTAGGCGACGGCAATATGCAAGAAGGCTCACTTCGATGCGATGTGAATATTTCTGTCCGTCCTGTGGGTCGTGAGGCGTTTGGGACTAAAGTAGAGATCAAGAATATGAACTCCTTTAGTGCGATTCAACGGGCGATCGATTACGAGATCGACAGACAGATTACCGCAATTGGTAATAACGAGCCAATTTTCCAAGAAACACGGCTATGGGAAGAAGGCACTCAACGCACGATTAGTATGCGGAGCAAGGAAGGTTCGAGCGATTATCGTTATTTCCCCGAACCCGATCTCACGCCGATGATTTTGGCAGATAGTCAAAAGGCGGCGTGGAAGGCAGAATTACCAGAATTACCAGTCGAAAAACGTCATCGTTATCAAACCGAGCTAGGTTTATCACCCTATGATACGCGAGTCTTGACGGATGATCGATCTGTTGCCGAATATCTCGAAGCAGCAATTGCTGCTGGTGCGGATATTAAGCAAGCGGCTAACTGGGTAATGGGTGATATTACCGCCTATCTCAAGAATCAGAAAGTAGGCATCAAAGATATCGCGCTGACTCCAACTATTTTGGCTGAATTAATCGGCTTAATTGACAAAGGTACAATTAACGGCAAAATTGCCAAAGAAATCCTCCCCGAACTATTCGAGCATGGTGGTTCAGTTCAAAAATTAGTTGATAGCAAAGGCTTAACTTCAATTTCCAATCCTGCGGAACTAGAAAAAATCATCGACGAACTTCTTGCTGCTAATCCCAAAGAATTGGAACAATATAAAGCAGGAAAAACCAAACTTTTGGGCTTCTTTGTAGGCCAAATGATGAAACAAACTGGCGGACGCGCCGAGCCTAAATTAGCCAACCAAATCTTAGCCAAAAAACTAAACAGCTAAACCAATCCTCGCATGTAAATCCCCTCCTCGGAGGGGTGGCGCGGAGCGACGGGGTGGGTAGATCTCCGCCACCCACAAACAATATCCCCTCTAGAATATCGGCATTGTAGGGCGCGTTACGCTGTCGCTAACACACTGCCCGAAAACAAATGGTGCGTTGCTTCCAGCTAACACACCCTACAGATATTGGCGATGTTAAATCGATCGAAATCAGACGGTTCAAGCGTAGATCTCACCCACCCCACCCTTCGGGTACCCCTCCGAGGAGGGGATTTTTACATGCTACGCTTTATTGTCAGATTTTAGTTTCTGTCTCATGCGTAATGCTGCTGAACCACCGACTAGAGTGCCGATAATCGTAAATGGTTCGGGAACAGCAGTTGGAGATTGGGATTGATATGCAAAAATGTTCATAAGGCCATTAGGGTTGCTTTGTTCATAGGCATTATCACCGATAGTCCATTGAGTAGAATTATTGTATGAAAATGCATAGCCAACACTAGTGTTATTGTCACCATCATCATAGGTTCCAAACATCAAAGGCCAACCTGGTGAGTTCCCGATGATAGATGTGGCATAAGAGTTCCATTCAGTTGGTGGGTTAGTTAATGGTAGTCCACCCAGGAGAGTTTGCACGCTAGATTTATTTGCAAAAGTGAATCCAGCCGCCTCAACGATTGTTTTCATCTCGATGCTGCTCCGAGAGATGAAGTTATCAAGATCGACCCAAACTAGACCAGTTCCCACGTCTTGGAATGTTCGCAGACCATTAACATCAGTATGATTGATAATGGCAGCTTGAGCTGGAATTGTCCCGATGAAGCCAAGCCCTAGAATAGCATCTCCAAAAACTCGCGCGATATTTTTGGAGATGCTATTTTTCATATTTTCCTGTTGATGAGGATTATCTGAATTTAATATGCCCAAATTTCCACACTCGATCGATAATTCACGACAAAATCGGGGTTAAAATCCTCATCTCAAGCACCACTTACGAATCACGACTTATTTTCACGCCCTCAATGCCACAATCTTTCAACCCAAATACACCGATCGCCGAAGTCATATTAAACTGGAGCGGGACGATGGTAATGTAGTTACGTTTAATTGCTTGAACATCGGTTTCAATTTCTGGTGGAAGATGGAGATGTTCTGGTTGATCTAGATCTTGTAATGCTTCTCCAGATAACCAATAGTAAGTTTTACCACGCGGATCTACCCGCTTTTGGAAAGTATCAAAATAACGTCTGAGTCCTTGACGGGTAATTTTCACACCCGCAATTTCGGCGGCGGGAATCGGTGGAATATTCACATTTAATAGCAACATTTCCACTAGTGGCTGACTTTCTAAATGAGCGATTAAATCTCGGGCAAAATTTGCGGCGGGTTGAAACTCCTTGCAGGTAAAACTCGTCAAACTGAAGGCAATACTGGGAATCCCTTCAATCGTTCCTTCCATCGCCGCAGAGACCGTGCCAGAGTACAACACGTCTGTTCCCAGGTTCGCACCGTGATTGATGCCAGATAGGACGAAATCGGGGAACCTGTCGAGCAATGCTCCCAGTGCTAACTTGACACAATCTGCGGGAGTACCCGAACAAGACCAAGCGCGGACGGTAGGATGAAAAATACCTGTAACTTCTTCCGCCCGAATCGGATCGTGAAGGGTTAAACCATGCCCAGTTGCCGATCTTTCTCGATCGGGACACACTACAATTACTTCATGTCCGGCGATCGCAAGTGTATCGGCTAAAGTCTTAATCCCCAGCGCGAAGATCCCATCATCATTGCTAATCAATAATTTCATCCGGTATTTCCCTCGATTATTTTATTCCCCACTCGCTAATCTTCAAGCAAAAATGCATAAGATTGCACTTTTCGCTCCCAAATCGCTAAAAAGTTGCCGAAAAATGGCAATCTCCACAAAAACTGAATACAGAGAATGGTTGAAAAAAGTATCAAACATTGCTCTTTAGCAGTATTGCTAACCATCATAACGACTATGTTCGTGCAATCGGTGTAGATCCTGTCACCAAACGTCGGGTATCCGAGCAAATCGTCCATCATCCTGTGAAATAGACTAAAGGAAATGGTGATTCATGAATTGCCCTTATCCCTAAATATCAGTGATAAATCGTCTAACCAGTTTAACCAAAAAATATATAATTGCTTAAATAGAGCAGATTTTTTTCTAAATTTAATAAGTATTCTAACAGAGCGATCGATCCTACTCAACAATCGATCGCTCTGATTTTTCACATAGCTAATACTTGCCGCTTCGATGATATTTTCCTTACTTCTTTTATCTGCCCATTTGCTAATCTCTAAACAAAATCCCTGCTCGAATTCCTGAATAATTGGTAAGAAAATTAGATTTGTTAAATTAGTTTGGATATTATCTATCAGCAATCGATCGAATTCCTTCCCATAGGATACATCCCAAATCGCGGCTGCTACCCTATTGTGTTCATGTGGACTCCATTTAGCCGGATTTCTCGGTAAATCATTAGCAATATTCTCAGGAATCAAAAAGTTAAAGTTACGATCTAATCTATTCGCAGCTTCGATTCGTTTACCATCATCTTTACTACCCATCAATAGCGATAATAAAGCTGGCATCGTCGAGATTTTAGCGACTTGTTTGGGTTCGATCTGTAAATGATGCTTGGTTAATAACTTATCGATTTCCGATCTAGTTCGATCGATAAACTTCTCTTCACTCGCTACCCGATCTTTATCGCCATGAAAAACATCGATCCGATTGAATAGAAACCACATATTATTTGACAAGCCACCGATTATCTTCAATTGCTCTACAACACCCTGCAAGAGCATATTCACTTTTTGTCGATCGGTTTCTGCACTATTATAAGTGACTAAAAATAACGCTCGATTGCAAGTCTTTAATAATGACAAATTTTCGATATCTTCTTGGTGAGATAGTCCAGGTAAATCAACAATTCGTAACTTTATTCCTTCGGGTAATTGCAAGCGACTATCTTTTGCTAGTAACCGAATCGGATACTCGATCCGAATTTGGGGATAACTAATATCGATCGAGCCATTATATTTAGCTTCGAGATAACGATTCATTACCGTAGCTAATCGATTGTATATTTCTCGATCGCTAATATGATACCAGTCACCACACTCCCATAATGCCCCAAGGGTTCGATCGATATGAATAGAAGTATTTTGATTGTATTCGATCGTCACCAATCCCGCGCTCATTTCTTGCACGGCTACAGGAATAATTTCTGCTCCACACAATAGATTTACTAATGTACTTTTGCCGCTGCTGGTTGTACCCGTCGTGACGATTGTTAGCGTTGGAGATTGTAAATCTACTAATAGTTTAGCGGTAGCCTTCAAAAATATATCATCTAACTCTGTCAAGATTGATCTTTGAGATGGTGAAATTTGGTTAGCTATTTTTCGTCGATGAGTTTGCCATTCTCGTCTAATTGTCTTGACTTCTCGATCGATATATTTTAATAACATTTGTTCTGCATAGTACGGATCTGTAGGGGCGGGTTTATGCTAACATTTTGGCATTAAAAATAACTATCGAACAAAACCCGCCCTCCCCCACAATTAACG
>NZ_JANOJV010000236.1:0-5392 GCF_031418915.1 Chamaesiphon sp. VAR_48_metabat_135_sub
GGCGTTTTTATTCGGGGGGAACCCCCGAATAAGAAAACGACAAGACAGCGGCTCACTTTTGGACGGGTTCCCCGTCAAAATAAGTGAGACAAGACAGGGGAAACCCCAAGACCGCACTTTTCGCTTTCAACTTTCAACTAAATCACACCCAAAATTCTTCTGATTCCGAAGTATATTGCATCGGCATCACGCTATCGAGATTGTCCGTTGGATGAGGGACGATGTAGTGACTGACGATCGCACCTTTTTTGGTAGCTTCACCAGCCAGAACACCAGCCGCCACAGCTTGATTCACTTCAGAAACAGGACCGCGAATGGATATCATAAACTCAGCGCGTTCTGCCAAACCATAGTAAACCAGTGTGACATTCCCCGCCTTAAGCATCGCATCAGCAGCAGCTAAAACAGGCGGGAATCCATCGGTTTGAATCGTCCCCACTGCTTGTCTGGAACTTCGAGTTGCCATTAAAAAATATACTCCTAATTACTAGGCTCGTTTGGTAGGGGAGGTGTGGGGGTTTGGGGAGTGTGGGAGGACAATTTCTATTTATTGTCCATTGCTTTTTACCCCTTACCACTAACCGATTTCACTAATCACTAGTTAGAATTAGTCCAACCAACCAATATCAGTGTTGTTGCGACGGCGAAGTGTTTCTTCACGGGACTGAGTCGGACGAGCTGTCAGGGATGCGTGAGATGTATCTTTTTTGACGATCGCTGTAGTAGCTTTGGCTTTGGCTGGAGCTGCTGCGGGTTGCTCCGACAATTTGACAATCATTGCCTTTGCATCATTAAGCTGCTTTGTCAAGTCATCAAATTTCTGCTGTTGAAGTTTTGCTTCCTTCTCTTGAGCAGCTTTGGCTTGAGCGTCGTCGTTGGTTGGAGGTGTCATATTCGTGGTGGTTATAGGAGTAGGCGATGAACTGGGTGTAGTAGTAGCCCTGGTTGGGATTACTAGTGGTTGCTGCATTTCTTGCCGCAACACATCAGATGCTGATGTTTTTTTCTTGTTAGTAGTCATAGTTAGTTCCAATCTTTCCAGATTTCATTGACGACGCAACGGTAGTCAGCGGCTGCGGGTGCGGCTGACAGACCTTTACACTGACTAATGGGCAATCCTGACATTGCAGCACGCTCGTGAATTTTCAAATTCCTGATTACTGTATAATAAACCGGAATCTGACACTGCAATAAGGTTTGTTGTGCTTCTTGCGCTTCTCTCAAACCGCGAGAATTTACCTTAGTCAGTAAGACGCGATGGCTAATCTGGGACGGAATCACCACCTGTCTGACCGTGCGAATCAATGCGGCTAGATCCATTGGTGCGGGGGGAGTTGGTAACAGCAAGTAGTCTGCTACGGGCATAATTGCCTCGAAAGCAGCAGAATCGAGCGCAGGCGGCATATCTACAACCACGATGTCGTAATCTGCCCACTGTTGGCGATTCACACCCTTTAAGTCAGCCAGTGCGGTAGTCTCAAAGCCTAAATCTCGACCTTCAGACTGCTTCACCCACCAACTCGCCGAGCCTTGCGAATCGGCATCGACTAATAATACCCGATGCTGTTCGCCAAAGATGGCGGCGAGATTGATGGCGGTTGTCGTTTTCCCTACACCGCCTTTCCCGTTCAAGACGACGAGAACTTTGGTTGACTTGAGTTTTGGTGATGCTGTTTTAGTCATAAGTTCAACCATTGGGGAAAAGCTGGCGTTTGAGTCGATCGAAACTAGCACGTCCAGCGACATATTCGTTCGAGCGATGTTCGATTTCAACCGTTTCTTCGACATATCCACCCTCGAAGGGAATTGGTGGTGGTTCTGGCTGGTAAGTACTCTCAACAGGTGGCGGCGGTTCCATCACTGGTGTCTTCACCGTTGATGTATCCCAAGCATCGCTGGTATCCCAGATATCTGAAGGCTCTGGAGGATCTACCGTCGCCGGATCTTCAGACGGAGTTGGTAGATCTGGAGTTTCCACCACAGATACTTCACCCCGACTGCTATCGCCCAAGATTGAGTGAGTAGGAACCACATCCCCATCCTCAATTTTTGGATTAATCACCGTCGATCCTGCGCCAATGCAGACATTTCGCTCGATCGAGCCACTCCCGACAATCAGTACCGCCCTACCAATGCACACTCCAGCTCCAATCTCAATATTTCCACCTGATGCATGAACGATCGTGCCAGCACCAATACATACCCCTGCCCCGATCGTAATCCGACTATTCTCCTCGGCTTGAAGTAACACCCCAGGCGCGATGGCCGCAGTTGGATCGATCGAAACATTGCCATCAAGATGGACGGGTACTACCTCCCTGGATACAGATCGGAATTTGGTAAGCATGGGAGGGGGAGGTGGGTGTGGGGGTGCGGGGTATGGGGGTGTGGGGGTGTGAGGGTGGCGGTGTGAGGGTGTGGGTGTGGGGGTGTGAGGGTGCGGGGGAGTATTGCTACCCTTTACCCTTTACCCTTTACCCTTTACCCTTTACCCTTTACCCTTTACCCTTTACCCTTTACCCTTTACCCTTTACCCTGTTTCTCCTGAGTGAAAGCAAAACTGTTTACTAGTAACTTTTGCTGTCAGTCGATCGTGTTAACGTCTAAGCAAGAATTCAAATGTTGAAATTCTCGTCATAAAACCCAATCAATAATTATCAATTATTAATTAATTACGGGCGTTGGATGATTTCTTCGTGAACGCGACGTTTTGCCTTTTTGTCGATGCCAATCAGTCGCACGTATTCACCTTCGTGATCGTTTAGACAAGCTTCCAATTCAGAAATCGCGTCTTGAATCCGAGTAGCCGAAACTGGCTTGCAAGTGTGCCAGGAACTGCTCCGAAAGCGACGAATGTCTGCATGTTCGGTGCTGATTTGGTAGCTATTTTCCAAGAGACGACGAACAGATGCCACGATTTCTGAGCTGAGGGAAGTTTTGACACTACCAGCCGCAGTTGCTGTTCCAAATGAACTATTGAAGGAGGTCGTACTAGCACCGCCAGTACTGAGCGTAACTGGCTCTCCTGGCTTATGAATCAAAAGTTCGGTGACACGGCGACGAGCAGTCGTATCGATGCCAATCAGCCGAACATAATCATTTTCGTGTTCGGCGACTAAATTAGTTAACAATGCGATCGCTTCACTTTCACGACCACCCTGATAGGATGGGCCGCTAGTCCAAGAAGTAGCCCGATAGCGACGAGCATCTGCAAACTCAGTTCCAATGCGGAAACCTTGATTTAGTAGTTGTTTGACGATTTGAGCTACATCACTGCCACCACCACCGTTACCCCCACTATTGCCATTGCTTGCAGCGGGAGCACTTACACCACCAGCACTCTTCGATTTACTGACTTGAGTCACCGCACCGTCAGGGCGTTGAATCATCAGTTCCAATACCCGCGTGCGCGTTTTGCTATCGACACCCAGGATTTGCACATACTTACCTTCATTCTCGTCTAGCACAGCCGTAACGCTGGCTAATACCGCACTTTCACCGCCTTGGGCGATGGGTGCACTAGTCCAAGAACCACTACGAAAACGACGAGCATCAGCATACTCTACGCCGACACGATAGCCTTGGCTTAACAAACGACGAATTTCTTGGCGGACGCTATCACTAATATTACTCATATACTCGATTCCGAATTAAATCATTAATAACTTCATAAATAATTTCTTATCGCGCATCTCGTTTGCTGTATGTCAAATCGTTGCCCACAACAACTGTATCCACGATCGCCACAACTAGTGCATCGACAGGATAATGGTCCTTATTGGAAACTTGACGCGCAGCACTGCCCAGACTCACTAAAACTACTTCTGTTAACCCTGCGCCGACACAATCGGCGGCGATCTCATATTCTGGCAGGTCATTACCTGCCGCATCTAGCATTTGCACGAGCAAAAACTTAGTCCCAGTTAAACTCGGCTCTTTGTGGGTACTGACCACAGTACCCAATACTTTAGCTAGCTTCATTTAGCTATTAGCGGCGGCTACCCATTGCCAAAGGACCTGGACCGTTTAAGCTGTCGCGGAATTTCTCGACATCTTCGGTGTAGTTCATAGGCAGTACGTACTCAAGGTTCTCGTGAGGACGCGCAATGATGTGAGTAGACAGTACTTGTCCGCCATTAACACGCTTAACAGACTCAACACCTGCGGCTACGGAAGCTTGTACTTCAGATACATCACCACGAACGATTACAGTGACGCGACCGCTACCGATTTTTTCGTAGCCAACTAATGTGACCCGAGCGGCTTTAACCATAGCATCTGCAGCTTCTACAACTGCGGGAAAGCCCAAGGTTTCAATCATTCCAACTGCAATAGACATTATCAGTGACTCCTAAATTTTCTAGTTAATCTAATATTTAGCGGATGTAGCCTAGACGCGGAATTTTTCTACGTCCTCGGTGTAGTTCATAGGCAGTACGTACTCAAGGTTCTCGTGAGGACGCGCAATGATGTGAGTCGATAAAACTTCGCCACCATTGACGCGCTTAACCGATTCGACACCTGCTGCCACGGAAGCTTGTACTTCAGAGACATCACCACGGACAATGACAGTTACCCGACCGCTGCCGATTTTTTCGTAGCCAACTAATGTAACCCGTGCGGCTTTGACCATGGCATCAGCAGCTTCCACAACAGCAGGAAAACCTTTGGTTTCAATCATTCCCACGGCAATAGACATATATTTTTCGTCCTTAGAGTAATTTTGTAGTCAGCAATCTGCGCGTGAATTCGCGCCCGATCGATATTTATATAGAACACACCAATTTTTTCACAGATTTTAGCTATGAAAAATCGAATACTTAGAGATTCGCTAAGGTCAAGCATAGACTGAGACGTGACGCTTTGGCAATATAAGCAACAATTTTATTTTGTTAATTCACACATCAGAATGTTTTATGAGTAGAGCTGGGGATCGACAGGATTAATGTTACATTTTTCACTCATGCGGATACCATTGGGATTCAAGAATCTCAGCAACGATTTATAGACATATTACTCTGGAAAAATCCCCTCCTCGGAGGGGTGCCCGTTAGGGCGGGGTGGGTAGATCTACGCTGTACACAAACTATCTTCCAACGATCGCACTATTTAAGGATTAGTACCGTTATCTTGCTCAGTGCCAGAAGATTTGGACTGGATAGGTAGCGAAGACCCTACCCACCCCGCCCGTTGGGCACCCCTCCGAGGAGGGGATTTTTCGGAGAACCACTGTTACATGTTTCTATCTGGCGGGTACCCTAGGGATACGATACGTCGCTGAAACAGATACATAAATTGGTGAATCGGGTGCTATGGTGAAAAACGCGACTGAGATATTTAGCTCGATTCGGGCAGAAGTCGAGCAGATTTCGGCTGATTGGGAGAGTTTTGC
>NZ_JANOJV010000237.1:0-4160 GCF_031418915.1 Chamaesiphon sp. VAR_48_metabat_135_sub
AAGTAACTAAAGTAGCCATCCAAACTAATCTTGCTTGTGACTTAGATTGGGTAAAAGATTGCAATTTAGATATCTTAGCTCTCTGGACTACCTTTCATCCGACAGAAGTATCGATCGAGAAGTTCTTAGTACAATGTCAGATCCTCGATCTCCACAATGTTAAATACAGCGTGGGAATTGTCGGACTAAAAGAACACCAAACCCAATCGCAACTATTACGCCAACAATTAGATCCAAATATCTATCTCTGGGTAAATGCTTACAAACGTCAACTCGACTATTATACCTCCGCCGACATCGATTTATTTACCCAAATCGACCAACTATTTCCCATCAACAACCAAGTTTACAATACCTTCGGCAAACCCTGCCGCACTGGGCATCAAGTAATTACAGTAGATGGGGAAGGTACGATGCGCCGCTGTCATTTTATCCCCGATTCGATCGGCAATATTTACGACCCAAACTTTGAAGAATCTTTATTCCCTAGAACTTGCCAAAATCAAGTTTGTCGCTGTCATATTGGGTACGTTCATCTCGAAGAATTTAATTTAGATAAAGTCTATGGCGATGGCATCTTAGAACGCATCCCTTCCGCCGGAAGTCGGGCTTTTTTAAAAAGCCCGACTTCTAGTCCTAGCTGCACGATCGAATCGATAAAATCAAAATATGGCAGTATTATTCGATCTCGATTTCACCCTTATCGATTCATCACCCCTCGTCGAACTCCGCCAAACCAAGCAACAACAAGCAGCCTACCAGATGATTTCCCAGATCCAACCTTACGCGGGAATTAACGAACTATTGCAAGCACTTTCAGCGCATCAAATTCCCATTGCGATCGTCACATCCAGTCGTAAACCATTTTGCGATCGATTAATCACTCATCTAGAATGGTCGATCGATCTATTAATTACTCGTCAAGATGTAAGATTGCCTAAACCCCATCCAGCGGGAATTCTGCTCGCCTTACAGCAATTGAATATTAAACCTCAAGATGCAATAATGGTCGGCGATAGTCCCGATGATATTCAAGCAGCTAAAGCAGCTAATGTATATTCGATCGGTGCTTTATGGGGAAGTCCGACACCAGAATTATTAATGGCGGCTAATCCAGATCGATCGTGTGCGACAGTGCAGGAATTACACGATTTTTTATTAGCTCCCCGCTCCCCGCTTCCCCCTTTCCCTCTCTAGCTTTTCATCCCTCGATCCAACAACACCTAATTCTTACCTGATGTTACCAACCATTGAGTAATTCCATCCGCGATCGATTTTGCCATTTTTTGCTGCTCCTGGGGATTAGCAATCTGCTCGAATTCACTCGGATTGCTCATAAAACCCCACTCTAATAGCACCGAGGGAGCCGAGGCGGGGCGGGCGAGGGCGAGGTTATCCCAGAATACACCGTAGGAGGGACGACCTGTATCTTTGACCACATAATTGTGGAGGTACATGGCGAGACTCTGGGCTTGGGCGTGGTACCAGAAGGTGGAGAAACCTTTGGTGTCGGGATTGCCGCCGTCGGGGAGGGAGTTATGATGGACGGAGAGGGCGAGGGTAGGTTCTAGGTTATCAATAATTGTCTGTCGATCGTTGAGTTCGATAAATTTATCTGCTTCTCGCGATAAATACACCGACGCACCCCGCATGGCTAATTCGTTTGCTAAGAGTTTAGATGCATAGAGATTAGCATCTTTTTCGGTATAACCATTCGGCCCGACTGCGCCAGAATCTTTGCCGCCATGTCCTGGATCTAGTAAAATTTTAGTGCCAGTTAACGGTCGATCGAGATTATTTTTGTCGAGTTTGGGGGGATGTCGAAGCGATAGCACGAGGTTGCTACCTTGGTATCTGAGCTTATAACCCCACTGTTGTTTAGATTTGAGGTTAAACACATATTGCACCACTCCAGGGCTACTCTGCTTCCAATCTAGGCGGGAAACGACGGGGTTATCATTGAACCGGATAATGTCGGTTTGGGCGGTGGTATTGTAGAGGGTGAGGGTGACGGTATTTGTCCCTTGTTCGAGGGTAATCGGTACGGGGACTTGGAGCGGAATCACTACGTCGGTAGCTCCTGCGCGCTCTTTACTGGTGACGCTTTTGACGATCGTTTTGGGCGGTACTGCTACTCCGGTAGTCACTTGCACCTGCTCGGCAAGAATCCAGCCCCCATAATCGAGCCGTACCCAGTTAGCTTGTTTACCATTATTATTACCCATCTGACGAGCGGTAATCGCCGCCTTAGTGCCCTTGGGGAGGGGGGTGAGCCGACTAAAATCCGAACCTGCACCCGTGCGGGTAATCCCGCCTTCAACTTTGACTTCGGCAATATCTAGATTCACGGGTGAGAGAATCTGCACTTTTCCTGGTGCGGCTTGAGATACGGTGGTGGCGGGGTTGCCTACTTCTAGTTTATAGGTAGGATTGCCCAAATCCGCAGCAGCAGACGCGATCGCACAGCCTAAATATTGCCCTGCGCCGTACATCGCTTGGGGTTGGTTTTTATCGATTAAAGCGGCTTTATTATCGGGTAATTCAACGCTATTAGTTTGCTCTTGTAACTTGATATCTTGTCCAGCTATATTTACCTGGACTTTGGCTTTTGTGGGCGCGTTTGCGCCAAAACATACCATTTCACCAGGCATCCGCGCCATATCCCCTTGGGGTTCTAATGAATTGGGTGTAAAATTGTCTTTGGGCGGATCGGTTTTGGAGATCGCGGATCTAGTTACGACGATCGTTTTCGACTGTCCTTGATAATCGACAGCGAAGGTATTTTTACCCACTTTGAGATTGAAGACAGACGCAAAATGTCCCTGTTGACTGCGGGGGACAAACTTGCTATTAATTGATACTTTTCCGGCACTCGGCGCACTACCAATTAAGAATACTCGATCGGACGAAGTTTGATAATCGGCGGGTGGATATGAGACATATAGCGATTTTGAGGTGGCAATTTGTGGTGCGACTAGTTGTGCCGTAACCAGTTGTGCGACGATCGGGCATGAGATAATCATGCCACCTAAAATTCCTAAATGCGAATACTTGCCGAGCATGATGTTTGAATCAGTTATTTGGTTTTGAGTAAAATTGTTTGCTCTGTCTCACTAGTGTTAGTCTTCGATCGACAAAGAATCGGGCTAGATTGACTGAGTGTTTATACTTATTTATTGCTTGGAATTATAGCATTTTATCTCGATCTCCAGATACTTAATTCTCGCGATCGACTACCAAAGAGCTATGTATCCTCGCAGATCTAGCATCGAGCCTAAATAACTAATATAGTCGTCTACTTCTGGCAAGATAATGTTCCTGAGATCTTCTCTACTCGATTATCCTCTGTTCCCGAATCCCGAACGCGAGTGCGTCTCGGAACGAGAAACCCCGAACCCCGAATCCCGTGCAAAGGTTTCAAGAAATTTTGTCGCGATCGTCTCTAGAGATGAGTAGGCAAGCCGTCGATGCTGGTAAGATTATTTTGGAGTTGATACGCACTGATTCCATCTGCACCTTTTTTAACTGCCCAATCTGTTAGAGTCGATCGTTCTTCCTGGAGTTCATAGATCGGGACTCCATAGCCGCAAGACGTTTGAACTGATTCTACATGTACCAGAATCAACTGACGTTTACCTGGTAGATCGACAAATTTCTCGATTAAACGATCCCACTGTGGAGAATCGGATCTAATAACTTCGCCTCGCCCATATATTCGCAAGATTAAGGGTTTGTCTGTAAAGCTACAAAACATGATTGTCATCCGCCCATTTTGATACAAGTGCGCGGCTGTCTCGTTGCCACTTCCTGTCAGATCTAAATAAGCTACCTTGTCAAAATCTAAGCAGCGAAAAGAATCGATTCCCTTCGGCGATAGGTTAATCCGTCCTTCAATTGGGGCTGTAGCTGTAAAGAAGAGCTTTTGCTCCTCGATAAATTTACACAGTTGACTGTCCAGTTGCGAATAAAATTTAGCCATCAGAATTTAGGGCTAGAGGATACTTAGATTTTAAACGTTGAAGTCTCGAATCGATCGAGTATACTCCCTTCCCGCTCAAAGACTATAGATAAGCTTTTTCTTTATACCCTCTGCGCTCTCTGTCTTGATTCGCTGTCTTGTCGTTTTTTTTATTCGGGGGTTCCCCCCGAATAAAAACGCC
>NZ_JANOJV010000238.1:0-2289 GCF_031418915.1 Chamaesiphon sp. VAR_48_metabat_135_sub
CCAGGCGGATCATCAGACCGCCGTAGTGACCCCAATCTGCTGGCCACCAATCTTGGCTATCGGTCATCAGGGCGTGTAGATCTTGCTTGAGCGCGATCGCATCGATTGTTTTGACTGCTTCCCGATAGTTGAAGTCTGCGCCCATTGGATTGGTCTTGCGATCGTGTTGATGCAAAATGTCAAGGTTAAGGGCTTTGGGCCACCATTCCACATTCGACATATTCACCTCTGTTGCACCACCGTGCATCACTGGACATTTGCCCTGAGCGGATGGTTTACTTTCATTCATGTTCATTTCCTCGCGTTAAGCCGATTGGTTGATAATGATTGTCTGATGTTGTTCAGTATGCCAAATTTTATTGAGTAATATACTTTTGTGTCAATCCAACGATGTGTTTTGAAGCGAAATTGCTTGTACTTTGCGATCGCCGATAAAGATCTCAAATGGGTTCTATAACCCAACGTTACTGTAGATACTAGAGCAGAAACGCATGTACTATGTTAATGGTAGATTCGATCCTCAACCCCATTTTTACAGCATCGGTGTGAAAATGAGGTGAAATTTTGACATAAGAGAGAAATTTACTTACCAGGGTGCGATCGTCTCTAAAGGATCTGAGATCGCAGATTGGCAACGTCAATTACGCCCATCCTCGATCGAGTTCGCCTTCAAAGACGGGTAGGCGCGAATACTCACTGTCGATAATTTTTTGCCGATTAGTAGAATTAGTCAGAGAAATAGTTGGCATTTCACCTCAATTTCATCCCTACTCTGGCAAGCTATTTACAGATATTTTTTCGATTTCACATTGTGGTGAAAAATTATTCAGCAAGACTTATTAACAGCTCTTGCTGGTCAAACTGCTATGTAGGAGGTGCAGACAACTTGAGGATTAAATTTATCCAACTATTCAAACAAAAGAAATATTTCCTTGCCTTAATGGGCTTGGCAATGATTTTAGCAACAATTTTGGGCATTAGTCCCGAAGCGATCGCTCACGGTGTGACTTCCGGCGATAAGGGCTACATCCAGGAAAGCACGGGCGTGCTGCCCATTCCTTTTATCTATCTGGGCGCAAAACACATGATGACGGGCTACGATCATCTGCTGTTTTTATTTGGAGTGATCTTTTATTTATATCGGCGCGAGGATGTCGCCAAGTACGTCACATTGTTTGCAGTAGGACACGTAATTACCTTGCTCTCTGGCGTATTGTTCAAAATCGGTATCAATGCTTATATTATCGATACCATTATTGGGTTTTCGATTGTGTATAAAGCCCTCGATAACATGGGTGCCTTCCAACGGTGGTTTGGGTTCCAACCAAATCCGAAAGTGGCAACACTAGTATTTGGATTGTTTCATGGTTTTGGTTTAGCAACCAAAATTCTCGAATACGATCTGCCTGCCGATGGATTATTATTCAATCTGATCTTCTTTAATGTCGGCGTGGAAGTCGGGCAGCTTTTGGCACTGGGGGGAATTTTAATTGCCATCTCTTATTGGCGCAAATCGAAGAGTTTTCTCCGCCATGCCTACAACGCCAATGTCTTGTTGATGATGCTGGGATTCCTGCTCATGGGATACCAAATGACTGGCTATTTCGCATCTTAAAATTAAACTAAAGCACATAACGATCGTGGAAAATACCAATATACCTACCGACAGAGAGTTACCATCAACAGCCAAGCTGATTAAATCGACCGCGATCGCCGCAGCGACAGCAGCAGTATTACTTGTAACCGTCATCATGCCCGCTGAATACGGCATCGATCCCACAGGCATCGGTAACATCATTGGCTTGAAAAAAATGGGTGAGATTAGAGTCTCGCTGGCGAAGGAAGAGGCTCAACAACAAGCTGATACTCAACCAGCCAAGCAAGAAGCTGTAGCACAAGCTGATAATTCTGCCATCAATACCAAGCCTAAACAGGGTGAAGCCAATGCGATTGCGGCACCAGCACCGACGCAGCTAGCAGCAGGTATGTTAAGTCATGAAACACAGGTTACATTGGCTCCCAATGAAGGAAAAGAAGTCAAGCTAGATATGAGTAAAGGCAATAAAGTCCAATACACTTGGGCTAGCAGTGGCGGCAAAGTCAATTATGATGTCCACGCCGATTCCAAAAAACTCAAGATCGATTATCACAAATATAGCAAGGGTGCCGAGCAAACTAAAATAGGGGAACTTATCGCTGCATTTGATGGTTCCCACGGCTGGTTTTGGCGAAATCGGACAAACGCCCCTGTTACCATTACCTTGAAAACGAAAGGTGAATACACCGAGA
>NZ_JANOJV010000239.1:0-2064 GCF_031418915.1 Chamaesiphon sp. VAR_48_metabat_135_sub
TAGCATCCGCTCTAAATGAATCGTGCCCCTAGCAACAAGCGATATTTAATCTTCTTTAGTTCCAGTAATGAGATGTACCAAAATGACGATCGAGATTAGTGCTAAAGTACTGTAAGCCCGTCCTCTCGAATTCAATGGCGCAGTATAAACACGATCGCTTTTTTAAGTTTTACATCCAATCATTGTATAAAACTAAAGGTGATACTCAGCAAAATATCCAGGTGCGTAATGATGAAGATTTAGAAATCGATCTGATGTTTATTAGCGATCGATCTAATCCTGGATGGGAACAGGAAGATTTGGGTTTATTCGACCTATTAATGCAAGAGCATCCAACAATTGTAGTCGAGCATTATAGTTCGTATTTAGAAGAGACAGATATTAATAAATCTATCACTCGAAAGAATTTATATTGGGAACCCAAGCAAAAAGAACTGGTAGAAGTTGCGAAGAAGAAGCAAAAATTGACCAGTTCTAATCGACTATCGAAAGAAACAATCGAACAGATCGAGAGTCAAAATCCATTTACTTGGATTCTAACGGTTAATTGTAGTGAGAAACTCTTAAAGTTATGTAACGCTCAACCCGATCTAGGATTGGGAATAGGTGTGTATCGGTTGGCTGGATTGTTCAGGATGGGAATCGTAGTGATATCTAAACTGATAGATAGCCCTGAAACTATGTGGCTGAAAATGCTTGGAGATAAGGAATCTGCAAGATCGGCATTTGGGGATATCGAGCGGTTATCACCCGATCGAAGAGAGAAAAATGATATAATCAGTGCGTGTATTAAATATTGCGTTTATCTCAAGGACATCCCTACCGATCTTTTAACTTCAGAGGAGTAAGATTTTATGAAGACGATGGCACAAATTGATGCTTGGTACGATGCCGAAATTAATAATGCTAAAGTTGAAGGTGAGCAGCGTCAAAAACAAGAGATCGCTCTTAATTTGCTACGGGAAAATGTCCCCATAGAAATCGTTTCCCGTACAACTGGACTGACGATCGATCGACTCCAACAACTGCAAGCTTCACAAGTAAAAGATTAAAGTATCGATCGTATAGTAGTGAGATCGAGAACCATCCACTGCGGCTAATCTCGACGAGCTAAAAACCTCTGTCTACGAAAATTAATATTAATTGCATTCCCTTCAAGATCTCTTGACAATTTTATACCAAAGCTATACATTGATGGTACAAAAGCATTTTTGAAACACGCACATAGGAGGCGTAATATGAATAAGTATGCAATCGGAATTTTAGTTGCTAGTACAATTGCACTGTCGGGGGGGGGTAGCCTCTGCTGGTATACAACTAACTAATGGCCTTAACCCATCGAATGGCATACGTTTGAGTAATGGCTTGGCAAATGGTGTAACTTTAAGCGGTGCAACACGGCAAGGAGCTAATTTATCAGTTCGAGTTTCTGGCGGACAACTAGTTGGAGTCAAACAACTACCAGCCCGATAGCTCAGAGATTAGGGGCATGGTAAATTTTTGTTCGTCTGCATCTGCTCTAAATGAATCGTGTCCCTAGCACACACCGATCTTGATATTGTCCGAGCAACTCGTCGCTCCACTATGAATCTTCGCTATTCCCGATCGATCCTATTTCTATTCCCCCTGTTGCTAGGCGGCTGTCATTCGCTTCAACCCCAGCCACTAGCACCAAAAACAGAGACGATCGCGGGTACTGCCCTCAAAGGTACATATATCACCGCCCTCAACGAACGAGGAGAATCCTTAAAATTTGAGATTCGAGATGTTGAATTGGACTCGAAGGATAAAGAGCGAGAAGTTTATCTATACACCCTATTCTACCAAGATCCCACCACTGCTAATTGGCAAAATCTTTGTCCGCCCGATCGAGCGGGAGTCGCCAAAGCCGTCGTGCTCACCGGGAAATGGGACGAACGCGGCAATCATCTCAAAGGTGACGATCGGACGATGTTTGCTTGTACCAATGGCGTAGCCGCAAAGTGCGTTCGCTTGGAATACAAACCTTGGAAAGTCCTGAATGGGCAATCGCTGTGGAAATATCATCAAGCCTGTACGCGGATG
>NZ_JANOJV010000240.1:0-3708 GCF_031418915.1 Chamaesiphon sp. VAR_48_metabat_135_sub
GACGGAGATCGGGATAGCGCGGAGATCTGCACCCATAACATCCGCAGCCAGATCGAATACCCGTGCCAATTCTGACACACTCAGGAAGGTTGGCGTACCACCGCCGATCGCCATCCGCGCAAATTGGGAATCACCCAAAGCTGCTTTTACCTGTTTGACTTCTCTGGTGAGGGTTTTTAAATACTGGGTAACTAAATCTTCGCCTGCATTTGTTTGGGTAAATAAGTTGCAAAATCCACACCGCATTTCACAAAAGGGAATGTGTAGATAAAGGAATAATGCTTGCTTTTTTTCCTGTGTCCAAACTGTTGATAAATGCGCTGGTGGATTTAAGGGGCGATAGGCGGTTTTGTGAGGATAGGCGTAGGAATAGGATGTGTAAGTGGAATTAGCTAGTAAGGTTTGAAGTGTTGTCATACAGTAATGAGGAAATAACATAAAACACCAATAGCCTGTAAGGGTGCTCCTTGTGGGTACCCTACCATCTTCGATCGAGTACAAGCATTTTGTATCGTTTGCAGGTTAATGGTAAAAACAAGGAATGTTGGTTTGTGGGCGGGCACAAGGCACCGCCTCTACAGGTTATGGTGTAGCAAAACAAATTTTGAATGGCGAGATCGTTCATCTCTTGGGGTGTACCTATTTAAAAATAAAATGTTCTTATGCGAACATTTTTGTGGAGACTAGAGGAAAGAACATCTAAAGAGATCGAGCGATCGCAGCGGATAACGTCCCCTCGTCCAATAAAACGATCGAAACAACCAAAAATTTGTTTAAAGCACATTACAGACAACCGCGTCGATCCATCAATAAACAGTACCCCCAATCCGCATAAATAATTCTCCTGATTCAGAGTGGGGTAGCTTCAGATCGATCGATCCCAGGCAAAATAAACTCAGCATAAGGCACATTCCACACCACCGGATGACTCAATCGATGCCCATGATAATCATCCTCCCCATAAGCAGTACCATGATCCGCACAAATAATCCCCATTACTGGAGCGCGTTGTTGCATTGCCTGAAATAATGGGGGTAAATGTCGATCGACATAAGCTAAAGCCGCCGCTTGAGTGATAGTTGAATCCACCGTTTCGCCAGGGAGAAAGATACAATTGGGCTGATGCAGAGCCGAGATATTGATAAACATAAATACCCGTTGAGAAGGGGAAAGTTTTGCCAAACATTCGATCGCTACTCGTACTTGATTTTCAGTAGAACGAACATCTGTTACACCCAAACTAGCATCCCAATGACTCTCAGCAAACATCCCTGGTAAAACATTCCCCAATGCATTTTGCTTATTAAAAAATCCTACCCCACCAATACAGATCGTATGATATCCTCGATCGGCAAAACCAGCAATAATATCTGCCGTTTCAAACACACAAGTATTTGCCCCCGTCGTCTCACTTCCGGCAAAATTGAGCGCGAATAAGCGAGGATGTTTACCAGGTAAATCTGGGGTGGGTAAAAAGCCTGCAAAAAATGCCTGATGAGCGGCATAGGTGAAGCTAGCAGGAGTGTGTCTACGCTCCCATTTAGCATCGGGTAATAGTCGCGCTAAGTTCTGAGTGAGTCCTATTTCTAGACATTCCTGGGCGACATCATATCGAAGGGTATCAAGGGTGATAAATAGGAAATCGTGGGTACCAATTAATCGATCGACATTCATCTATGGAATTGTGAATTTTGGATTTTAGATTAAATAAATATATGTAAAAATCATTCGGAAACGGCAATATAACGATGTGCTTCGTTGTCATATTTATCTGCCGATTGAGGATCGCTAACATCGATGACGATCGATAATCCTGCCAATTTTTCGACTAATGCTTCAGATAGATAGTGATGGTGGAGATCGAGTTTTTCGAGTTGATGAATAAAGGGACTAGCCAATAAAGCCGTCGCACCGATATCACCTAAATTGCCCAAGGATAGATCGAGAACTTTGATTCTGACTAGGATCGTTGAATTTGCGACAGCAGTCGCGATGCTATCTGCGATTTCACTATTTCTCAAGCCTAAATACTGGAGATAAGGAAATAATTCCCCACTGAGAATCGGTGCGAGATCTTCAACCCTCGTATCGCCACCATAATCATCGGTACCCAACCACAGTTCTAGATGTTCTAACTGGGGTAAATAACCCTGACATATTTCGCGAACTCTGGCTACACTCAAACCACCAGTTTCGACAATTAATGTCTTCAATCGATCGAGCTTTAGTTCGCCAAAACTCAATCCATCATTACCGCGTACTCGGAGATATTCTAACTGAGGATAAGCATTCCATAGTGGCGATAGATCGCTTTGTTGAATCCATGATATTTCATATTCATCGTCATTAATATCGCCTAAAAATAGTGCTGTTAAATTAGGCAGCTTTTGGCTAACATTAGCCAATAAATTTACAACAGGTTCACTCGATCCTTCTTCAGCATCCCATTGTCCGATAATCAAACTAGTAATTTCGCTAATATGAGGATCTGCTAAAAATTGTGATAACAAATCGACAATGCTATGCTCTGAGTCATATTCAATACTCAATCGATAACTAAACTCCTTCGGATCGGTAATTCCAATTTCTGTCGTATATTCAACAACTGGCTTACCTGCAAATAACTCGTCGCGTTGATAAATGCCCATTTTGATTTTTGATTGAAATGTTAATGTTTTGCGATAGTTGTGAGAATTACTAATTCTTCAACCCTTGGGTACCGAATAAATAATATCTAATTTAACATACTTTTGTACTAGTTTTGCCTATTTTCAATACTCTGTCAATAACATCCGCACTTGAGTTGTATAGGTATCTTCACCCTCCCAAATAATGCCCTGAAGTAAATCTCCAAAAGCATTCATTTCTAGGATGTAGTGTTCCCTCAAATTTGGTGCGACTAATAAATCTATTCCACAGTAAAAATTCCGAGGAAAACAAGCCGCAGCGCGTTCGCAAGTAGCTAACATTTCCGCCCAAACTGCATGTGATAAACCTGGTGGTAAATCCGCGATCTCTCGTCGATCGTTGCCTAGATGTAAATTAGTCATCGGGCTATTGCCCACCCGAATTACTGTTTGACGCGCTTTACCCCCAATTACAACCACTCGCACATCAAATTCTCTGCTTTCCAATCGTGCTTTGGGCAGCCATGTTTCGACTTGAACTGATTCGCGGGCGAGAAAATTGATAGTATCCGCGATCGCCTGTGAACCTCGATATTGGCGAATCAATCGTGAATTGTAAAATCGTAATTCTCCCGCTTCGACAACTCGTTCGACGGTAGTAGTCGCCCGTTCGTATCCATTACGACGATCGTAAGCAACCACCCCCGAAGCAGAGGAACCATGCGCCAGTTTGACAAATACGCGCTGGATCTTTCGATCGTCCATTAGAGCCGATAATCGATCGTAACTAGTAATCGTTGAATTGCGATCGTCAAATAATATCGGCGGTACGGGAATACCTGCGGCGGCTAATATTTGCTGACAGCGAACTTTATCAAACATGATGATAATATCATCGGGGTGGTTGAGGATTCTCCCTTGTAGATTCGCCGTCCACGATCGCAATCGATCGCACCAGCCGAGATACCATTGACGTTGATACCAAATCCGCCCCAAATCCTCTGGTAACTGCACCGCCGCACTCGCACTAATCCGTTGATGTCGTCCATCTGGCTCTAGTTCTGCACCTGCGGCAATAAAC
>NZ_JANOJV010000241.1:0-1999 GCF_031418915.1 Chamaesiphon sp. VAR_48_metabat_135_sub
CGCACATTCGCCGCAGCAACTCGCGCTCTGCTGCCGACTGTCGCTCAAACTGTGCATTAATTACGGGGTCAGCTTTGTCGCACACGATCTCTTGCTCCTGCCACAGCAATCCAGGTTGCCCTTGAGCATATCCAGCTAATAGTGTGAGAATCAAAGTATTTCCACCTACTCGATCGGCAATCCACGCCAAATCTTCCTCAGTATCTGTCAGCCCAAGCTGCCGGAGTAGCTCGATACTGTCCGCTATCGAACTCCCTTCAATTTCTACTTCCTTAACCAATTTGATATCTACTTCATCCCCCCGTCGATCTTTCAAACCTTGGGGAGACTCGCGACTGGTAATGATAATCTGTGATTTATGCCCTTTATATGCCAGTGCATTGAGCAAATTATCGACCTCGATATCGATCGCTCTTCCCACTTCTTCCCGCCGGAGCAAGGACTCTAAGTTATCCAGTACCACCAAATACCGATACCTATTCAACCCAGTAATAATTCGAGCGATCATCTCTCGCGGTGTCTGACTAGCTGCGACTCCTGGCTCTAACATTTCTAGCAATGCCGCCGCCACCGTCTCAAATCCAGCGTTATTCTCCACGGTAAAGAACAGAACGCGTTCGTAGAGACAAGCTTGTGTCAGGACTTTAGCTTTAATATCGACTCCTATCGATTCGATCGCTTTAGCCGCCAGACTGGTTTTGCCCATGCCACCCTGTCCGACGATTGCGATGACTTTCTTCTCGGCGACTAGCTCCCGATGCAACTCAGCCAACAATCCATCTCGCCCCACCCACGGCGACGGTACATCGGGAATTCCCCCAAATAACCGCTGCTGAGGTGGTTCTGAGCGTCGATCGCTCAATATCTCTAATTTTGCGATCGGAAAGCCCAATAATCGATCGAATGTTCCATTTTGATACTGGTTATAAAGCTCCTGAATCCCCGTAGTTGACGATCTGACAGCAATAACGACGCTACCCCTAGTAATCGAAACGATCTCGATCGAGTGACTAGGAATCAGACTTTGCAACTGTTCCCAAACTAACTGTCTACCAACTTGCTCGATCGAACATCCATGAATTACAATTCGCAGTTCGGTTGCTTGTGGCGGGGATGTTTCGGGTTTTGAGTCGATCGGTTTAAAACAGCCATTTGCTTTTTTTGCTTCCCACTCCTCATTGAATCGAAGGATATTTTCTGCTAGATCCAAGCTCCAAAAAGTAACGTCAAATTTCCAACGTCCCGCCCCTTTATCTTTTCGGGAGCGTTTATCTACAAAAAGGCTCCCTAACAAAGTTGGTAGGTAGTAGGAAATATGGTCGGAAATAGTCGATCGATATTGGTCTTGCTTTTGATATTTATTAGCACCACAAATTTCCTGTAGTCCAGGTTTATCAGTGTCGAAGCTAACTGTTAAACCCTTCCACTCGAAATCTTCATGTTTGAGCGCATAGTCGAGTAAAGCGATAAATACATTCTCGCTGCGCTTTTTAATAGTTCGATCGAAGGATATATTAGGCATTACCTAAAACACGATTTCTTGAAATAAAGTTTGGAA
Organism: Chamaesiphon sp. VAR_48_metabat_135_sub; assembly: GCF_031418915.1. Taxonomy (NCBI): domain Bacteria; kingdom Bacillati; phylum Cyanobacteriota; class Cyanophyceae; order Gomontiellales; family Chamaesiphonaceae; genus Chamaesiphon; species Chamaesiphon sp. VAR_48_metabat_135_sub. The sequence goes on from NZ_JANOJV010000241.1 coordinate 1,559, forward strand.
CTGTACCAAGGCTAACCTTGGTACTTTCACATCAGAATCCTTGTGGAGAATGGGTCATAAATAGTTCCAATGTATGCAGTGTGGGACTCTTTTGTACTGTGTCATTGTTGATTTAACGAACAGAGAAAACAAAAACGAACCGCTACTGCAAATCAAATATGCGATCGCATTCGACAGAAGTTTATCTGCACCATCCACTCTCAACCTAGAGTACCCAATATGTCATCTAAAACTGTTACAGCCCACTTGCCTAAATCGTTCGCTACGGGCTCAGTCTGTTTCACCGCTTCGATCATTCTAATTGCCACTTCTGCCGCTCATGCAGGTACTTTCACTGGATTGGGCGGAATTATCAAGGATACGTTGCCTTGTGTGACTCTCTCGAACGGCAACAACAACTGCATCTTCCTCAACGAGCGGATCAACCTTTTTCAGGGCTTA
>NZ_JANOJV010000242.1:0-21408 GCF_031418915.1 Chamaesiphon sp. VAR_48_metabat_135_sub
CATATCGACATCGGTAGCAGCCACACCTGCCATGTCTAGAGCCTGCTGTGCTGCTTGAGTCGCCAAACTAGCCAATGACTCGTTCGCGTTGCTAATGTGCCGTTGACGAATCCCCGTGCGGCTAGAAATCCATTCATCGGAGGTATCTACCACCTGCGCGAGGGCATCATTGAGCACCACAGTCTCTGGAGCCGCCGCACCGCATCCGATAAAAGTGACACCCATTGATGTGTTATTTGATGGCATTTAGATTAAGGGGTAGGAGGGGGAAAGGGGAAAGGGGAAAGGGCGAAATATAGGTATTGATATTGCAATGATTTGCATCTATATAATCTATATATTTTAGATGAGCAAAGTACTCTTCACTTTTACCAACATTACTAATTAATCACAGCATTTGTCACAAGATAAGAGTTTACCCTGATTGGTTCACTGTCTTGTCGTTGTCTTGTCTTGTCGCAGTTGTATGGTCGGGGAACCCGACCACACTGCGCCGCTGTCTTGAAAAGGTGCTCTACTTGCGACTCACCTTTTTTGGACGGGTTCCCCGTCAAAAAAGGTGAGTCAAGACAGGGGAAACCCCAAGACCACTCGGGTCACCCGACCAGCAGCACTTTTCGCAAACCGTCGGGTAACCCGAGGAGCGCATCCGCTTTACCCCTTACCCTTTCCCCTTTACCCCAACATAACTAGAAATTAGTCACTAGCGACAGGTTCTTCTTTAGGTGATTTATCGCGGGTGGAAGACTGAATTTGAGCGATAACATTTTTATCCACAGCACTTTTAGCAGAACGAATGGCATTGGCGATCGAGAATGCATCCGAACTACCATGACTAATAATACAGACCCCCTCTACTCCTAATAATAAACCACCACCATGTTCGGCGGCATCGATTCTCTTCTTCAGGCGTTGGAGATTGGGTTTGAGTAGAGCTGTACCAATTTTGCCATTTACCCCCCGTGGTAGCTCTTCCTTGAGCATCTGCACGACGATATTGCCGACAGCTTCAGCAAACTTGAGCAAGATGTTGCCGACGAAACCATCGCAGACAATTACATCAAAGTTACCTGAGAGGACATCGCGCCCTTCAGCATTGCCCACAAAGTTGATATGCTGATTTTGTTGCAAGCTTTCATGTGCCTTAACGGCAGCCTCGTTACCTTTGGATTCTTCTTCACCGATATTCAGCAAGCCAACCTTTGGCGTTTCCACACCTAGCACGTATTGACTATAGACAGAACCCATCACCGCAAATTGTTCGAGATATTTGGGGCGACAATCGACATTCGCGCCGACATCTAAAATCACCACCGATTTATCTGCTCGATTAGTCGGAAATATTGCCGCAATTGCAGGTCGATCGATCCCCCGCAAACGTCCTAATCTTAATAATGCTGCTGCCATTGCTGCCCCAGAATGCCCAGCCGAAACTACCGCATCAGCCTTACCCTCTTTGACGAGTTGCATCGCGACATTAATCGAAGCCTTGGGTTTGCGCCGCAGCGCACCCAATGGTTCTTCATGCATTTCGATCGTACCTTCGGCGGGCACGATTTCGATCTTGGGAGCGTTGGGATGCCGATTTAGACAAGCCTGAATTTGCTCCAGATCGCCTACTAACAATACATCTACATCTGCTAATTCTGTTTGGGCTTGGATCGCACCCGCGACTATGGCTGCGGGTGCATCATCCCCACCCATTGCGTCTAGTGCGATGCGTGCGCGAGTTGAAGCCATTGATGCCACTGATAGAAACCTTCAAAATTCTACCAGAATATGGCTATTAACCCAAGTGGATGGTGAATAGTGGATGGTGGATGGTGGATTTGGACGCAAGCGTCCTTTTTCGACACCCCACACTTCCCTACCCTAAATTTAATCTTCACAGCCCCAAATCTGCTGCAATTCGGTGAGCGCAGGCAAACCCCGAAAATGCCACAGCATTTAGCCCTTGCCCTGGAAAAGTACTATCTCCGACACAATACAATCCAGGCACCGCTGTGCGATTGAAAGGCATATTTAATAATCCTGGTAACTTCCGGCGCGGAATCGGCCCGTAGCTGCCATCAGCGCGTCCGAGAAAGCGTCTGTGAGTGCGGGGAGTACCAACTTCCATAAAATCTAAACCCACGTTCAAACCAGGGAAAATTCGCTCCAATCGATCGAGCATTACTCCCGCTCGTGCCTCTTTTTTTGCTTGATATTCACTGGGCGTTAAACCTTGCCAATCGCTCATCCAACTGGGTGTAAAAGCATGGATGATATGATGTCCTTCAGGTGCCAAACTCGGATCTAGTAAAGTGGGAATCGAAACAAAAATCGTTCCTTCTGGCTCTTCCATCTGCGTCCAATCTTCGAGCAGTACGTGGTGACACTCAGTACCAACAGGCAATACACTTGCAGTTACACCTAAATGTAGACTCAAGAAGGCGGGCGACTTCTGATAGCGTTCCTGCCATTTCTGCTCCTGCTTGGGCATTTCTGCCGCTGGCAATAGTTGCTCGAAAGTATCCCAGCGGGTGGCATTGGATACGATCCGTTTGGCGCGAAAAGTCTTGCCATTTGCCAATTCTACCCCGACAGCCTTACCTTGCTCGGTGATAATTTTCGTCACCCGCGATTGATAGTGGATTTTACCGCCAGCTTTTTCCAATCCAGAGACTAACTTTTGAGCGATTTGTCCGACTCCACCTTTGGGATAATTTATCCCACCATAATGTCGATCGGAAAATACCATCCCCGCATTAATCATCGGAGTCATTTCCGCAGGGACTACCGACCAAATATAACACTCGATATCGATGAATTTAAGTACATCTGGATCTTGAATATACTTACGCGCAATATCTCCGACATTCAAAGGTAAATACTTGACTAAACCCAGACAAGCCGCCGGATGTTGAAAGAAGACACGAGTTAAATATCGCAATTCCTCTAGCGATAATAAATCCATCGCATTCAGACAATTAAATACCCGCCAACACTCATCATAAAACTGTCGAATTCCTTTTGCTTCATTTGGAAAATTCGCAATTAATTCTTGTAAAAACTGCTCGTAATCTTGATGAACCTTAATATCTAGAGCGTTAGGTAAATGATACTGCACCTGCACTCGATCGGGAATCGTCTCGATCCTTTCTCCCACTGCAGCTAAAGCACGAGTCAATAAATTCGTAGTCCCCTGCTTCCCAAACCCAAAAATCATCGAAGCACCGACATCAAATCGATATCCCTGTCGATCGAAATATCCCGCACTGCCACCTGGAATCAGATACCGCTCCAATACCAATACTTTTGCACCCTTAGCCGCCAACTGAGTAGCCGTCACCAATCCGCCGATTCCCGAACCGATAATAATCGCATCAAAATTAGTTCTATCGCCAAGCGACGCATCAGTTTCAGTAATAGCAGTCACAGTCATAAATGAATCAAAAAAATTTAAACAAAGTCACACATTATCCAATTCTATCGTCTTTCTATCCTGACAGTGATACCCCTCGATCGGGAAACTTCTACCATGCTGTCTAGTGAGCTTTTTCCGAATCCCGAACCCCGAATCCCGAATCCCAAACCCCGACCCAGCAACGCCAGAAATTTCCCACAACCAACCTCACAACCTGTATAATTAAATCTCGCATCTGGTTCGATCGGGGAACAGCCAATCGAAGTAATGGGGAAAGCCTGGTGAAAATCCAGCACTGTCCCGCAACTGTAATTGAATGCAAACTTAGCATCAATAAAGTCAGAACGCCCGCCAGAAGCTACATATCGGTCAATATAACCTACGAGGTATTAGGTGAACCCACAACATTGTCTATTTGTTTGTACCACTTGCGGTAGTAAGTGGGAAGATGGTCGGCGGATTGGTACGAGCGCGGGCGAGTTGCTGCTGCAAGAATTGCAAGAATTGCATCAAAGTTGGGATTTAGCAACGGAGTTTCCCCTACAATCTGTCGGTTGTATGAGTGCTTGTAGTCGATCGTGTGCGATTTCTTTTGCCGCAGCGGGGAAGCATACCTATTTATTTGGCGACGTATCTACCAACGATCCGAGTATTCCGTTGAGCAATATTTTGGACTGTGCTGAAAAATACTATCAGCATCCCACTGGCATCTTGCCCTGGGCAGAACGTCCCGCACCACTCAAACAAGGTATCCTCGCCAAAATTCCCCCACTCACTCTTCCTACCCCTACCCATGCGGCATTATAATCGCTCTCGCCGCACCAATTTCTTCGCCCAAAACTTCTTGTGGATTGGCTATCAGGCTTGGCAAGGCTACTTAAATTGCGATCGAGGACTCGTAGTTATTAGTAGCGAGATCGACCTCATGGACGATTCAGACCATCATTGGGGAGATATACAAGAGCCAAACCTCAATTTTCGCTATATTCCCCAGCAGCAATTATCCATTTACTTACAAGAATGGCTGGTCCCAGATCGATCGATCGATCCGATCTTAACTGCTGTAGCTAATTATCAACCGCAGACCGAACTAGTTTTTGCGATTCTCTTTCAAAGAGGCTACGCCAATGAGTCTGGTGTCAATTTAGATATCGGCTGGTGTCAAAGCTTGAAAATTTCTCCGCCAGATTGTCATCACCAAATTTGTCAGCGATGGAGTGAATTTCAACTAAGTTGATCAAAGTTACCCCAACTTCACAACCGGCCTAATTACTTTGTTTATCCCCAGATCTGACCATACTTACTTACCGATGGTTACACCCCAAAAAAAATCTTTGATTGTTGCTGTGTCAGTATTAACGTGAATTTTTCGACCCCAAGAATAGATATCAAAATTAACTCTACTCTGCTTATTTTTAGTTATTTTCGTTGATGGTTCGTTGGCGTAGCCGCTCGGTCCGAGAATCGAGATATTACCCGAAATTGCGACCCAATGATTTGGATAAATCCGATGAAAACGGGAAGCAAGGAAAGAATTGGTGCCGAGTAAGCCTTGAGAATTAATTAGCGCAAAAGCCACACCACCAGCTTTAATCGAGCTGTCGGCTTCCTGCAGTGCGCGAAATTCGCCAGCTAGTGGCGTGGGATGAGATTTCGCCTGGGAATATCCGAGCAATTCTCGCACCCAGCCACTAATTTCCCAAGGTTTGGTAATACCGCCAAGTTCGCGGACAACTTTTGGCGCTTTCGGATGAACGGGGAGGACTTTATTGGCACAATCGCGGAGGGTAGCCAGAAGCATCCAATCAACTTGGGGCATTCTCAGATTGCCATAACTACGACACAATCTGCCCGCCGCGACGATTTTTTTGGTATAGCCATCAAAACTACCCTGCTCGTATAGATTTTGGCAGATATCGATATAACGATCGGGTTGTTTGCGAATCAGTTCAAATACTACCGCAGCAGGGCCGCAAAAAGGTTGTTCACCCTGTTGAATTTGGTAAGGGTTATTGAGTCGATCTCGAATATCGCTAATAACTTGTTGTTTATCTAGATGATTCCAGACTCCAGTTTGCCGAGACCTCGCAAATTTGGTAAGCTGTTCTTCGAGGCTCGGATCGATCTTCGCGGTCATATTGATATCGCTACGCATATAATTTGTTCGAGACGCGATGTACCAGGAGTAAGTGCATTATTATTATGTTACCCATATTATGCAGCAATTCTCGATCGAGTGCCGGGTATTTTTAGAGTTTGAGTGATAATTTTATAGCCAATAGAATTGAAAATGTCGATAATTTTCTCTGGTCATAGAATTGCCTAGCGATCGATCGAGCATCCTAAGTAATTAAGTATCAAAATTCTGCTCTACTGTCTAAATCTCTAATCATAAATCCCTAAAACCTAATGCAGATTGCTACTTGGAATGTTAACTCGATTCGGACGCGACTAGATATCGTAACTAATTGGCTACAACAAAATCCTGTTGATGTACTTTGCGTTCAAGAAATCAAGGTTGTGGACGAGCAATTTCCGATCGCAGCGATCGCAGCTTGCGGTTATCATGCTTATATCTCTGGCCAGAAATCATACAATGGTGTTGCCATATTTAGCAAGCAGCCATTAACTAACGTCAGTCGCGGTTTTAGTGGTATCTTAGCCCCAGAAGCTGTCGGAGATTTGGACGAACAAAAGCGGGTAATTACAGGCAATCTCGATGGTGTCCAAATTGTCAATCTCTATGTGCCGAATGGAAATCTATTTGGTAGCGATAAATACGTCTATAAGCTGCGGTGGTTAGAGTTATTAGGTGAGTATTTAAAAACCACAATTGAGTCTGGTCGGCAGTCAATTTGCGTCTGTGGTGACTTTAATATTGCCCTCGAAGACATCGATATTCATAGCAAAACTAGTGCTAAAGATCGAGTTATGGCAACATCAACAGAACGAGAACTATTACGTAAATCGATACTCGATTTAGGGTTGCAAGATAGTTTTCGTAAATTCACTAATGAAGGTGGACATTTTAGCTGGTGGGATTATCGCCAACAGGGATTTGAGCGCAATCGTGGTTGGCGCATCGATCATCTTTATTTAACAACAGATTTACTCGATCGAGCTACTAGTTGTTCGATCGATATCGAACCCCGCAAATTAGTCCAGCCCAGCGATCATGCCCCCGTAATTGTCGAGTTTTAGTTTTTAGAAAATACCTTCATACTCACACCCCCTTTAGGACCTAATGTTACCCCCCGTCGAGCAGGTACAACAGGTAATTTTCCGGTAAGTTCGAGTTGAGAATGGGAAAATATTTCGACTAAAACTAACTTCATTTCTAATTGTGCTAACGCCATCCCAATACAGCGACGACTTCCACCACCGAAGGGGAGATATTCATAGGTAGAAAATTGACGCTCTAAAAAGCGTTCTGGTTTAAAGAGATGGGGTTCGGGGTATAGATCTTCACGATGATGGGTGAGATAAATACAGCCAACAACGACTGTTTGAGCGGGGAGTTCATATCCTTGCAACAATACTGGTGCCTGGGTAATGCGAGGAAATGTTAGCATTCCGACTGGATAAATCCGTAAAGTTTCCGAACACACTGCATTTAAGTAAGGTAGTCGGCTAATCGTAATTGGATCGCGTTCTGTGCCTAGTGTGGCAATTTCTGCGATTAATTTTTCCCTAACTTCGGGTAGATAATTAATCCAATAAATTGCCCAAGATAACGCCGTTGCGGTAGTTTCATGTCCAGCAAATAGCATCGTCATCAGTTCGTCATGCAACTCCAGATCGCTCATCCCATTTCCATCGGCATCTTTGGAAGCAATTAATAGGTTTAAAATATCCGAGCGATCTGGTCGATTGTCGTGACGACGATCGGCAATTACCTGATATATTAATCGATCGAGTGCCGCTCGATCGCGCAAAAATCGTCCCCACGGACTCCAAACTCCTAAATCTTTTTGTAATGCTGGAATTAGCAGGAAGCTAGCATTAAGTGGCGAGTCAATTAAAGATCCAACTTGAATTAACCCCTCGCGAATCAGATCGTAGTGTTCGCCTTGATATAATCCAAATACAGTTTGTAGAATTACTGATAGCGAAATTGACTGCATTTGCGCTCGGACATTAATAGTTTCGCCAACTTGCCATTGCTTAACTACATCTCGAGCGATCTCACAAATCAGATCTGTATAAACCCGAATTTTATCACCATGAAACTGGGGCATTAACAACTGTCTGCGTTGACGATGTTCGGTTCCATCTAATAAGATTACGCCACGCTCTCCCAAAAAAGGTTTTAAAATTTGGTTGGATGAGCCAGGTGACAAAAATTCTTTAGTATCGTTAGTTAATACCTGTTGAATTGTTTGTGGATTGCTAATAAATATGGCTTGATTTAATCCACCAGACATGTTAATTGAGAACAGATCGCCACACTGCCGATCGTAGTTATCTAAATACTTGAGTGGGTTAGCAATCCACTGCCAGAGCTGAATGGAACTAGGCGTGTTAATGGTTGGTGGCAAAGTCATTTTGTTGCAGCAGTAGTTGTTCGTGTCTAGTCGCCAATTTATAAGAACTCCTGTCTAAAGTTTTAGCTCATAAATTCATCACCATTGAAAATAATTTAACTCGCAATTACTCAACTTTTACCGATGGATAGTAACCTTTAATTTCCTGATTATAAAAGCCACCAATCGAATCAGTAGATTGAAGATCTTCCCAAATTTCTGGTTCTACTTCTAAATATTGGTAAACCGAGCCATTATTAAACTCAATTTGCAAGATTTCCCGATCGTAATCGTAGCCGACTTGAGCTGCCATCGTCGAACATGCGGACAACATCTCAATCGATTCACTAGGTGCAATCTCCGCTGGCGATGCGATAATTCGATCGAGCAGTTGCAATCCCTCGTAAGCAGCTAGTGGAGCTGGAATTTCAATATACTCAATCTTATCTTCGCGTTCGATTAGCAGTTTGAGTCCATCAAGATCGTGAGCGATCGCTTTTAAGCTGCTTAAATCGATTTTACTTAGTTTCATCCAATTTTATCCTCCCGCTAGCAGTGAGATTGTCAGTTTCGTTGGCGGAGCCTCTCCCGTGGAGAATCGAGCCTTGATAGTACTATTATATTAAAAAGAAATTTCGATCGCCAGTCAAGCTGTATTTTTACGTATTAAGGCTCTGAGCATGAACCGTCCGCTAGTCAAAATCTCCACCCCCAAACACGATCGATTTCAACGGTGCAGCCGCCGCAAATTTAGACATCTTTACTTCTTGCTCTGCACATGGAGCGTAGTTAGTCCTATTATAATTTAACTATCCAGATCGTATTTCAAACAGTCCAATGGTATTGATTTCTGCAACTCACCCCACCAGTCGCCAGTATTTGCCCGCACAGACTCCCGACGCATCGCCCAACCAGCACATGCTCCCGCTGACTGCTACAGTTAACGATCGAGACTGTTTGGAAATAGGTGGCTGTGATGTCACTGAATTAGTCAAGCAATTTGGTTCGCCGCTATACATCCTGGACGAGCAATCGGTGCGGATAGCTTGTCAGCAATATCGGCATGGGTGGCAGAAATATTACCCAGGCGAATCTCTGGTAATATATGCTTCTAAAGCGTGGAGTTGCCTGGCGGTATGCGCGATCGCCAATAGCGAAGGTTTAGGTATCGATGTGGTATCTGGTGGCGAAATTCTCACCGCGATTAACGCTGGAGTGAGCGCGGAAAATATCTACTTCCACGGTAATAATAAATCTGTCGCCGAACTCGAACTGGCAATCTCCAAAAACTGTAAGATTATTGCTGATAATTGGCTCGAACTCGAAAATATTGCCAGTATCGCCAGCATGACAGGTAAAAATGTCCCCGTAATGATTCGGCTCACACCAGGGATTGAGTGTCACACCCACGAATATATTCGCACTGGACATTTAGATAGTAAATTTGGCTTCGATCCCAACCAACTCGATGAAGTCTTCACCTGGTTGAGCAAACAGACAAATATCACCTGTATCGGCGTTCACGCCCATATCGGTTCCCAAATCTTCGAGCAGCAACCCCACCAAGATTTAGCTGGGGTAATGGTGGAATGGTATCAACTCGCCCTCAGTCACGGCTTACCCATCAGTGAAATTAATGTCGGTGGTGGTTTGGGAATTAAATACACCGAAGCGGACGATCCGCAAAGCATCGACGAGTGGGTCAAAAACGTCGCTACCGCCCTCAAAATCGCCTGTGACAAACATGGAGTTGCCTATCCTCGCGTTCTCTCCGAACCTGGACGTTCGCTAATTGGGAGTAGCTGTGTGACTGCCTATACCGTCGGTGGCAATAAAACCGTACCAGGAATTCGTACCTATATCAGTATCGATGGTGGCATGTCCGATAATCCGCGCCCGATCACTTATCAATCTCAATATCGAGCGATGATCGCCAATAAAATGTCCGCCCCGATGACTGAAACTGTCACGATCGCGGGCAAACATTGTGAATCTGGCGATATCCTGATTAAAGATGCCCAAATTGCCGCCGCTGTACCTGGAGATATTTTAGTCGTTCCGGCTACTGGGGCTTATAACTATAGTATGTCATCCAACTATAACCGGATTACTCGTCCCGCTGCGGTATTGGTGCATAATGGTGAAGCAAATACAATCATCCAACGAGAAAGTTATGACGATTTATTGCGATTCGATCGATTACCAGAACGACTGATACGTTGATACTCGCCATCCTAGCCGTTTTTCGGTAAGCTATCATCAAGCACAATTTCTCACTGCCTAAAATTATTATGAACGAAAAAAAAGTAGAAGATCCTAAGCTGGTGATAGTTTATTTTGCCAATGGTACCGTCCAATGGGTGAAGTCTGGTAGTACCAATCAATGGTCGAGAGATGGTGGTAGAGTAAACAAGTTTTTTGAAAGTAGGGTTTATCAAACAATAGATGGGACTAAAATCAAGATCAAGCAACATTTTAAGCTGTTAAATACAGTTTTTATGGATGTGAGTACTGGGGCTTTCTTAGATACGGTACGTGAAGATTTATTAGGATTGGTGCCCGATCCTCATGATGTCGTGCAGTACTCTAAATGGTGGGATGTCGATTGGTCTTGTCCAATCGTGTTCGAGCCAAAGCCAGAACGAAAACCTGTCAAAAGTCCGATCGTTCGGAGTTCGTAACTGAATGTGAATCTTTAAACTAATTCATAACTTGTGAATAGAGGATAGGTAGACTATCTGTTTACAATCAAACTGAAAATTTAATTCGATCGACTCACCGATCGTTCTGAGGATTTAATTCCCCACAATTCTAAATCAAAACTCTCGATCGATCTAAAACTTTTCATTATCAAAATTATGCCGATCGATGTCTGTGTCTGTACTCACAATCCCAGATTAGAAATATTTACGATCGTTTTAACTGCCATTGCTAATCAAACAATCTCTAAAGATGCTTATCAGGTTTGGATTATTGACAATGCTTCTAATCCGCCAATTAGCGACCTCGATTTAGCTCCCCTAGAGCGGGCGGGGATAACTTATCATCTGTTGCAAGAAACCCGCTTGGGCAATATGTACGCACGGAAATTAGCAGGCCAAGTTATCCCTGGAGAGTCGTTAATATTTGTCGATGATGATAATGAATTGTCACCTGATTATTTAGAAATTGCAATTAAAATTCTCGATAAAAATCCAGAAATTGGCTATTTTGGTGGGAAACTATTGTCTGGAATTAAAGTAGTTTATCCTCAATGGATGGAAGAAGTTCTTCCGTACATAGGTATAAAAGATGTCGGTGAAAAAGAAATTTCCCAGTGTATTGAAGGTAACTACTATTGGGGCAAATGGGAACCACCGGGAGCTGGTTCCGTTGTTCGTAAAGTTGTGCTGCAAAAATATTTTGAAACATTGGAAAACCTCCCCTCCGATCTAGTGATCGGTCGTCAAGGCAGTAAAGGATTACTATCTTGTGAAGATTCATTAATTGCCAAATGTAGTTACGATTTAGGTTTACAATGCTCTTACCAACCAAGCCTTAAGCTAACCCATCATATTAAACCCGAACGGTTGCAGTTTAGCTATTTCTTCAAATTGCTATTTAGCTATGGAAGAAGTCATATTTTATTGAATAAAGCAATGGGGCAAACGATCGAGCATGATGTAGTAGACGAAGTGAGAAAAGCATTTAGATGGTGGCGGAAAAAGAGTATTTCTCGCAATTATCTAATTTGTATTTTTGCCAAAGAATTAGGTGTTGTTTATGAAAGATTGCGATTGCGGTATTGAATTAGCTAAAAGCTTGCACTGTTGGCGTAGCGACACGTAGCCGAAGTTTTGAAAGCGATATCGATCGAGTGTCAGCGATTTCTACTTAATTAAAGAAACAAGTAAATATTAAATATGATTTGTACAGATCCAGTTCTGACTCAAGTAGATGTAGTTATTTATGCCGTAGAAATTAACGATCGTCATGGCGTAGGCATCTTAGTTCAAAGGATTTTTCCCGACTCAAAAAATATCATCTCGATTCGGGCGATTGATATCTATGATGGAGACCATACCTTTGGTGGCGTAGCTATGCAAATTTCCCACCGCGATCTCGATCGAGCGGCTGGAGTAGCGAAGGTCAAACAAGCTTTAGCTGGTTATCAGATCGATCGAGTATTATGCATCCCATATCACAGTCATGAAGTGTTAACAGCTTTAGCAATTCACGAGCTATTTGGTTCGTCGATTTGTACTTATGTCATGGACGATCGGAATGTCCTAATTCATGATATTCCTGACGATTTAATGACAGAACTTTTGTCCAAATCTAACTTGTGTTTGGGTATTTCTCCAGAAATGTGTGATGTTTACTTGGCTAAATATGGAGTGGAGATGTACTTTGCACCGCCCGTGTTACCCCCCGAACTAATTAACCCCGAAATTCCCCAGTTGTCACCTAACATCCTTCAGGCTCAAACGGGGGCAATGATTGGTAATGTTTGGAGTCCCACCTGGCTAAAATTACTCCGACAGACGACAAAGGCGGCAGGCATTAACATCGATTGGTATGGCAATACGGGTGCAGAATGGAATATTTGCGATCGAACGCGACTCCAGATCGATGGGATTACCGAAAAAGGCTTTCTACCCACTGAGAGCGAAGTATCTCAAGTATTGCGTGAACATCCCTATGTAATAATTGCCTCTGGGAAACTAGACGAACATGATGATAATTCGCCCAATTCTTGGTTGAGTTTACCCAGCCGCATTCCTTTTATTGTGGCTAGTTCCAATACCCCGATTATATTTATCGGCAATCAAAATACGGCAGCGGCTAGATTTATTCAGCGATTAGGAATTGGAATTATTTGCGATTATGATGTAGATAGTTTGCGTCAAGCTGTAGATTATATTACTCAGCCACACATCCAGCAAGAATTTCGCGTGCGCTCGGCAAAATTAGCTCCGTTATTTGAAAATAGACTCACGGATGAGTGGATTTGGAAATCGCTGACTTTGGGTAAACCAATCGATGGGCGATTCGATCGCTTAGTACCCAAGCAGTTAGATTATATTAGTGCCCTAGCGCAGTCCTTCACGACGATCCGTGGGTATCGTCAACTAACAGCCGAATTGTCACAATGTCAGCAACAAAATCAGGCGTTAACGGCGGAACTATCACAATACCAGCAACAAAATCAGGCGTTAACGGCGGAACTATCACAGTACCAGCAACAAAATCAGGCATTAACGGCAGAATTGTCACAGTACCAGCTCCAACATCAGCAGCTACAACAAAAATACAATTTATTTGAGCAGGATTTACCGCAGGATTTACCGCACCAATTAGAGCAAGCCTACAATCTAGTTGAGTGGATGGAGAGTAGTAAATTTTGGAAGCTACGGAGCAAATGGTTAAAAGTGAAAAGTTTGTGGAGATCGAAGCTAAATTAGATCGGTTGACAATTGACAGTTGACAGAGATCGAACGCGCAATTCTAATGAAACTATTTTACTATAACGAACACTTTAATTTTGGTGATGCCCTCAACCCGTGGCTATGGTCGAGATTGCTGCCAGGAATACTCAATGAGGACGATCGAGTTGCCTTTATTGGCATTGGTACCCTGATCAATGAATGGTTGCCCTATCGCACTCCTGCCGCCCAACAGCGGATCGTTTTTTCGACGGGAGTCGGCTACGGGGATGGATTACCACAGCGCGAATCGATCGATCGGATTTATGCTGTCAGGGGACCACTCTCAGCTCGCGCCTTGGAATTAGCACCAGAATTAGCTGTTACAGATGGCGCGGTACTGCTCAGACGCTGCTTTCAACCACTGTCCCAGAAATTATTTAGATTTGCCTACATGCCGCACTGGCAGCAAGCAGATTGTGACTGGCAGTTAATTTGTCAGGAGTTGGGCTGGAACTATATCGATCCGCGTTGGTCGATCGCTCAAATCTTAGCAGCAATTAGCCAAACCGAAGTATTATTGGCAGAAGCAATGCATGGTGCAATTGTCGCTGATGCTCTACGAGTACCGTGGATACCGATTGTCACGAATGAAGGAGTGTTAACGTTCAAGTGGCATGATTGGTGTCAATCGCTCGGGCTGGAATATACGCCAGTATTCCTCGCACCCCCGACACCATTTATCCCGCTGACTGGCTCATTCGATCCACGTAATTTGGTAAGTGATTGGGCGAGTCAAAAGCAAGCAGTTTATCAGTTTCAAGAAATCGCTAATACGATTCGACCCCAACTCAGTGCCGATAATTGGATTGAAGACCTTACTTGCGAACTGGAAGTTAGACTCGATCGATTTAAAACTGATTTTCATCGAGGTGACTTTCATTTAACTACAGATCGAGTCAGCACGATTGTCGGTCCACCCAGCCCCGATTCTGCCCTACTCACAGATTTAGCACAGCTTTACCATCACCGCGAACCAATCCAGCCTGCCTTGCCAGATCGGGGGATTCATCCGAGTTTTAGCCCAGCATCGGCTGAGGACGTTGCCGAATTTCAGCGGGAGTATCAGATCGATACTCCCTACTTAGTATTATTGGGCGAAATAGATACTTCGGCGGGGCATCTGAGTCAACGTCAATTTTTGGATATATGTTCGGCTGTGTCTGCATCGATCGATCGTGGGCATATTAAGATTATCCATCTGAGTAAACAGCTAGAATCCCATCCGATCCCAACCCAATTAAATGTTAAATCGATTACCATCAGCGATCGATCGAAATTAGTTGCTGCTTATTCTGGTGCGATTGCGGCGATCGATTTAACAGATATTCGCGGATTAGATGTCTCTGTTGTGACAGCAATGGCTTGTGGCTGTCCGATCATTAGCGACCGAGATTCTCTATATTCGATCGTTGCTACATCCGCGCTACTGAGTCCAAGCTATACCGATAGGTTAGCCGTATCTGCGGCTCTAGCTGAAGTTCAAACATCAGAAATTCAAGCTCGATTAATCGAGCGTGGTCTGGAGTTTGCTCGTCAATTTTCCGCACTAGCAATGGCCGAAATTGTCACCAAGAGATTACTTGAATTCAATGACGACATGTGGTCTACTCAGTTGTCACCTCTAGTTCGACTATCGTGGTATCAATTGCGCCAGATCCAGCGATCTATCTCAGCTAGTTTCGATCGTCAACAATTGCAATTACAACAGGATTTAACAACTGCTCAACAGCAATTGAGTGCCGATCGACAAATTCTCACTACTACGCAACAGCAATTGAGTGATACTCAACAGCAATTGACCACAACTCAACAGCAAATAAGTGATACCCAACAGCAACTGAGTGATACCCAACAGCAATTAAGTGATGCTCGAAAAATTACGACTAAAACCCAACAAAATTTAATTACTACTCAACAGGAACTCACACAAATCCAACACAATTCAATTGTCATTCAACAGGAACTTACCACGATTCAACATAGTTTAATTACGACTCAACATAATTTAATCATTACTCAACAGGATTTAACTACCACTCAACAGGATTTAACTACTACTCAGCAGAATTTGAATAATACTCGCGATCGAATTCAATCGATGGAGCAAAGCAAATTTTGGAAAGTGCGCGAACGTTGGATTGCTGTAAAGAGGAAAATTAAAAATGTTTTTGAAGCCAAATCGTAGTCAATCTAGATCCACTCTAGCCAAACCTCAATTATCTCAAGAAATATCATTAAGATTATGTCGATCGATGTTTGTATCTGTACGCACAATCCGCGATTAGAACTATTTACAATCATTTTAACAGCGATTGCTAATCAGACGCTAAGTAAAGATGCATATCAAGTTTGGATTATTGATAATGCTTCTAATCCCCCCATTAGTAATAGCGATTTAGCTCCATTAGCACAAGCTGGAATAACTTACTATCTATTGCAGGAACCCCGACTGGGAACGATGTACGCAAGAGAATTAGCCAGTCAAGCGATTCCAGGTGAAGCACTGATTTTGGTAGATGATGATAATGAATTGTCGCCTAATTATTTAGAGATTGCGATCGAAATTCTCGATCGATGCCCAGAAATTGGTTATTTTGGTGGTAAATTGTTATCTGGAATTAAAGTAGATTATCCTCAGTGGATGGAGGAATTACTTCCCTATTTAGGCATTAAAAATCTAGGCGACGAACCAATTTCTAAATGTATTGAAGGTGATTACTACTGGGGCGAATGGGAACCACCTTGTGCGGGTGCCGTCATCCGTAAAGTCGTTTTGCAACAGTACTTTAAGAATCTCCAAAAATTAGCACCCAATCTAGTCCTTGGACGCAGAGGAAAACAAGGTCTATTATCGATGGCAGATTCATGGCTGGCCAATTGTGCCTATGAATTAGGTTTAGAATGTGCCTACCAACCAAGATTGCAACTAATCCATCATATCAATCCAGAACGGTTGCAGTTTGAATACTTATTTAAACTCCTATATAACTATGGACGTAGTGATGTTATTTTAAAAAAAATTCTCGATCGACCGATTAGATCTAATTCGATCGAATCAATTGCCGAGAAAATAGAATGGTGGCAAACAGGGGGAATTTCAATCGGCTACTTCATTTGTCTGATGGCATTAGAAGCAGGGTTTAATGCTGAATTGTCCTGCGACAATTCCATAGATTTTGTTACTCTTTTAGAACAAGCTTTTCAACAGAAATTAACTAGCGATCTGCAGGAATTAGTTACCACTCAACAGACATTAACTATTACTCAGCAGGAATTAACTGACGATCGGCAAGAATTAACGGCTATTCAACAGACATTAACTATTACTCAGCAGGAATTAACCGTTGTTCAACAAACATTAACTATTACTCAGCAGGAATTAAATGCTGCCCAACAAGAATTGAGTGATGCTCGTGCTCAAATTAGATTGATGGAGCAGAGTAAATTCCGCCAACTGTTGCATTCTTTTACTTCACTTCGCTAGGGATTTCATGCTGGTATAAGATACAAGTAAAAGTAGATGATCAAGAGAATAATTAAAGAATTGAGGTCAACAAGTGATAATATAATTTGAGATGTTTTCTCGATGACACTTGTGTTCACCAATATCAATAATCGACTTAGATCGACTCAAGTTCTCAACGTTCTCATGGTACTGCTGCTAGCTGGAATCTGCTGGGTTGCTCATTTTTGGCAGATTAATACATTTGGACTATATGAAGATGATTACAGCTTTATAGGTACACCAATTTCTACAGATATCAATGGTGTCATCTCCTTAGTTATCAATAAATGGCTGACATTTTCGCAAGGAAGATCGCTAGGTTTTAGCTTGGCATATATTCTCTCCTTCATTAGCTTTAATATTGGGGGGATAAATGGTGTTTATTGCTGTGGATATTTAATTATCCTCTCAAATACATTATTATTTTATTGGTTGATGTGGCGGTTGACTAGAAGTATGAGAGCTGCTGGAATTGGTGGACTAGCTTTTTGTCTATTCCCTGCAGATACGACAGCAACTTTCCTAACTCATTCTCTCGGTTTATATGCTTGTGTTACCTTTTTTCTTTTAGCAACTCATGCCTATCTTAGCGATCGACGATGGTTGGCTTATCTGGCAATTACAGCTTCATTAATATCTTACGAAACATGCTTTCCTTTGTTTTTGGTGGCTCCTTTACTTAAAAATAAATGGGAGCGGCGAATTGCAAATCAACTCATCAAACATGCTGCAATTCTCGGAATTATTCTCTCCATAAGTATCATTACTCGCAAACTTGTCAGCGAAAGTCGAATGGTCGAATTAAATCCATTAACGGCGATCGGTACAGCAATATGGCATACTCTTGCTGGACCATTTATTAGCTTAGGGATGTACTTCTATCGTCCGTTTTATACTCTTACTAATTGGCGATCGGAACTATTTGTATTTGTGCCGATTTGTATGATTCTAATCTGGGCAATCTTAGCGAAATTAGCATCTAGCAATGTTAATAGTTCCATCCTTACTGCTAGAGATAAAATAATACCTCGATCTCAATTGTGGGTAATCGGTATTATTATGTTATTTCTCGCTTATCCACTCACCATTATTTTAAAAGTAACAGATATTGATGGCAGAGCATCTAGAGTACATTTAGCTGCAATTATCGGTGGATCGATACTCTGTGCTCTAGGAGGAGATCGACTATTAGCGAATGCTAGAACTAATATTCAGAAACGTTTAGTTACGATTTGGTTAGCAACTATATTTGCTTTGCTAGTTGGCTTTGGTTCGATCGTCCAAAATGACTATCGGATCGCTTGGACGAAACAACAAAATTTTCTGACAAATATAATTAAAATTTGCCCCGATTTGGAGGAAGGAACTAGCATTTTTGTGGAACAGAAAGATCTCCACAATCCTCTCCAAATTGCAGCATATAGTTGGAGTATGCCTACCCTATTAGAATATATTTACGAGTTTCCAAATCAGTGGCAAGTTGTCCCCCGTATTTACCCACTTTACGGCAATTGGCAAGATCGGATAGAAAATGCTAATTTATTGCCTTTAAGCAAGATAACTGAGTGGCTAGCTTGGTTGCCCAAGCAACATGCTGGTGTCGTAAAAACTCAAAATGTAATTATGCTAAAGATGATTGACGAACGATTAATTAGACTCGATCGATTATCATTAAAAAATGGTGGTATTCTAAAATTTAAACATCGCGATTCTCTAGCTAAACTGAATTTCCCAACCCGTCCGCTCTATCCACTACTAATTAGATCTAATTCAAAAAAATAGATTGATGAGGTGTGCTAGAAAATAATCAGTTGTAAATTAAATAGTCGATTGTTAAACTACATTTTGTCAGCGCAATTTCACCCACTGAATTGGGTATTTAATGGTGTAAATTTCGATCGACTAGCAGAAACAAAAACAGTTGCGATAGAATAGAGAGGAATTGCTGCTGTTAATCAACCTGGTTTTACTGTTATTACTCCATAGGCACTGGGAGAAAGATATTGTCGAGCAGCGAGTTGGATTGTGCTGACATCTAAAGATTGAATTTGTTGGGGATAATTTAGTGCTGGAGTTAGATCTCCTACTACCGATCGATAATAACCGTAAAGATCTGCTCGATCGCTAGGTGTTTCTGTCCCAAAGATATAACGATTGGCGACTTGACGACGGATGCGGGCGATTTCTGCGTCTGTAACGAGGGTCGTTTGGAGTTGGGAAATATGCTGGGCAATAATTTGCTCCACTTGGGCGATATTTTCGCTCGGTAACTGAGCACTGAGGTAAAACAAGCCCTGAATCCGGTTACTCATATTGCTAACACTGATATTATTTACCAGTTGGCGTTCTTCCCGCAATTCTTTCACCAATCGCGATGTGCGCCCCGAACTGAGAATCGCCGCTAAGATATCCAGCGGATAGGTTTCGGCTAAATTCATTAAGCCAGGAACCCGCCACACCATAATCAATCGAGCCTGTTGCAGACTAGGATCGATATGCTCGGCGCGGACGATGCGGGTAAAGGCCGGTTCGGGAGTCGGGGGGGCCTTTTTGCCAACAAATTCCAGGGCAGGAACACTCCCGCTTTGAGCGGCAAAACCATCAGCAACAATATTAATCAATTCATCGACGGGGAGATTGCCAACAGCCACCGCCGTCATCGCGGTAGGTTGGTAATGAGTCGCATGGAAATAGCGCATCTGTTGGGGCGTAACACCCTCAATTACCGCTTCTGGGCCTAAAACTGGTCGCCGATATGGTAACTTCGCAAATGCCACCTCGATCGCCTGTTGATAGATCCGCCGAGAGGAACTATCATTCGACCTGCGAATCTCTTCGAGTACGACCAATTTCTCCCTGGCAAAATCATCCTCAGGAATGCGCGGATTGGTGACAACATCGATCTGCAGTGGCGCGAGCGCAGCAAAATCCTTGGGTGCAGTAGTGATGTAGTAATGAGTATAGTCTTGACTGGTCGCCGCATTAGTCACCGCACCACGTTCTTCGACCAGTCGTTCAAATTCACCTGCGGCTAGTCTAGATGTCCCTTTAAATACCATATGTTCCAGGAAGTGTGCCATCCCATTAATCGCATCAGTCTCGAGGAAAGAACCTACATTCAGCCAGATATTCAGATTGACCGCTTCTACAGGCATCTGTTCGGCAACGATCGTCAATCCATTTGGCAATGTTTGAACGGTAGGGCGATTGAGCGTGCTAGTCACTCTGATTGTGCTCCTGCTAAATAAGGCAATTCACTTCTATTGTCCCACTAGTTCGCGTCCGTTCGCTGCTTGCCACGATCGATTATGAAGCGATCGTACCTAAACTACTCCCTTCCCGTCATAAGACTATAGATTGGCTGCAATCGGTTGCAATGACTAGGTTTGAGAGGATAAAATTCACGTCAGCGATCCAGTGTTCACTGGTGCAGTAAGAGTAATCTATACTCTCGCAGCGGGAAGGGAGTAAATGAAGAAGGGCTAATTATGAAATGGGATCGAAAATTAAAGAACAAGGGCAACGCAGTTAATGTGGTTTAGATGTTCGACAGCTTAACTATTATTTAGTGTATTGATGCGGTCGTCTGTAACTGACTTTATCGATTTTTTTGTCGTTTTAATCCTTCTTTCTCAAAGTCCCATGTTACGACCCAATCTAGACTATTAGCTGAGCATCTCTATTGAGCTAGTCTCTATCAAAATGTATCATAGAGGCACATTTTGATTTTTAAATAGGTACACCTCCGGTATTCAATTTTTGACTGGATCTATGACTTCTAATACTGATTTAGGCAATAATTTATCCTTAAACCAAATTACTTCGCAGGGTAGATCGTTGGCGTTCAATCCAGCTTTGTCTAAATTCAACCTTTCGGAGATGGCTAAGATCAAATTTTTACAGCCAGACTTATGAACTTGGGCAAATTTCTTCTGTAAATATTCTGGTCGCCAATAACCGACGATTTCTAAAATATAATTACGTCCATCGGGATGTACTAAGCGAAAATCGGGAATCATCACACTCCCAGGAATTGGCAGTAGTTCTACTTCTCGTTCTAATACCCACTCGGTTTTAAGTTTATCCCATCGATCGGCAAAAGCAGCTTCGAGCATACTATCATAGGATTTTCCTGGTGGATAGTGAGTTTCTAATCCACATTTGTCGGTGAGACTATAGCGACCGATTTTGAGGTTTCCGGTGTAGAAATCTTTGGTTTGTAAAGTTGCACTTAGGCTCCATTTTGTGACGTGTAAAATAGCGGGAATTAGTTTGGCGATCGCGAGTCCATATCTCGTGCTAGCTTTAAATAGACTAGTCGGCCCATCTACTTTAATTGTAAATCCGTGGTCGGCATCTCCTTCTATATATGTCATCAATTGGAACAATTTTAAATAGCGAAATAGCAGCTTATATTGTCCTGGGACGTTGCGATGAGCATTAATCGTAATTTCGCTAGCGCGATAGAATACGCCTTGAACTTGGGACAGATTATAACGATGAATT
>NZ_JANOJV010000243.1:0-31591 GCF_031418915.1 Chamaesiphon sp. VAR_48_metabat_135_sub
CAGCAGTTCGGGTTTAGAGTCTGTAGTTCTTGCATTCATGATGGGAAGTATCTATATTTTCTTACTAATAAACTCAGATCTTTCGATCCAGCTAAAAATGACGATGTTGATGCCAATTCCATGCATGTTCGACAATTTTTGCCAAGTCTGCATATTTTGGTTCCCAACCCAAGATTTGGCGTGCTTTGGTACTGCTCCCAATCAGGATCGCTGGATCTCCAGCCCGTCTGGGACATTCCTCGATCGAGATTTCCTTTCCAGTGACTTGTTTAGCTGTATCTATCACCTCTTTGACAGAGAAGCCACTACCATTACCCAGATTAAAAATCTGGCTGACTCGATGTTCGAGCAGGTATTCTAGCCCCAGCACATGAGCTTGCGCTAAATCGGTGACATGAATATAATCGCGGATGCAAGTACCATCGGGAGTGTCGTAATCTGTGCCGAAAATTGACACGGATGCCCGTTTACCAGCCGCAGTTTGCAAGACGAGGGGGATTAAGTGGGTTTCGGGATTGTGATCTTCCCCAAATAATCCGTCAGGATCGGCACCAGCAGCATTAAAGTAGCGGAAGATGACCGATTTCAATCCATATGCTGGATCGTAATCATGTAAAACTCGTTCGACAGTTAGCTTGCCAGCCCCATAGGGATTGATTGGCTGTTGAGGGTGATCTTCGGTAATGGGGATAGTCTGGGGATTCCCATAGGTAGCACAGGTTGAAGAGAATACGAAATTAGAGACCCCATGTTTGCGCATTGCGTCGAGCAATGTGAGAGTACCAACTACGTTATTTTGATAATATTTTGCTGGATCTGTCACCGACTCACCCACATAGGCAAAGGCGGCAAAATGCATCACTGCATCAATTTTGGTGGTGGAGAACAATCGATCGAGTACCTCTCGATCGCTCAGATCGCCAACTATCAATTTAGCTTTTAAATTGGCTTCAACTAGCTCGCGATGTCCGTAGACTAAGTTATCCAAGATGATGACTTGAAACCCTCGATCTTCTAGAGCTTTTACGGCATGTGTACCAATATAGCCAGCCCCACCTGTTACTAGTACTACTCGATCGAATGAATCCATAATCAAAATCGGTTAATTATCTGAGATTTTAGTTGAGGTCTATTGCCTTACTTTATAATGCCCGACATTCGGCGATCGATCGACAGTCGATCTAAAATTTGATCGCATCTTTGGCAATGACGGCGATCGAAGAACGCGGTTCAAACCTTTTCACCGCTAGACTTTAGCCACAATCGATTCGAGTCGATCGCCAACATTTACAATATCATCACATTAGTAAATCGATCTAGCTATTTTAGCGTTTACCTTACCGATCTCTGGCGAGAATTGAGTAATATTTGATATCAGTACGATCGGCAATTAATCGAATTGGTGAAAAGACTGTAGCCGAAAACACGTTTATCTGGTATATTTATATACAGTAAGAGCTAAAATCGATAACTCTATTTCACCAGGATTGGAGATTTAACTCCTCATCTAGTACAAACTCCCTAAATTAACGAATAGTATTGAAGGCTTTAAGTCCTTGATATTGCTTTACTCGCGCTTCTCTGCGGGTAAATTCGCCCACAGAAGGGTTGCCATTGGGATGGACGACACCAGTAACCCTTTGCCACAACTCATCGGGAGCTAGGGATATTTGATAGCTTCGATCGTTCGTCTTGCACACATAATACCATTGGGTTGTTTGGCACCGATCGCACCAAAAAGCCTCCAGCCACTCTCCAGTCATTGAGACAGTGGTATGGAAGCGGATCAATGTTTGGGCGGCTGACTGGGTTAAACCTCGCGCCTGAAGCTGTTCCGGTCGATCGGCGAATAAATAATACTTTTTACTCACACTGTCTAAATAACAACCATGAATTGGACAGTAGATCCCACGCCGCTTAGATCTCCGCCGATTTTTGACACACTTATCCTGCACTTCGGCCTCCTTCGCTGATAATAGATCGCAGTGAACTGAAGGTTGCGGGGGAGAGACTGAGATCGAACCCGATCTTCAAAGCCCACTCCGGTAGTCTACCCTAAATTAGGTTTTAGGCTTTAGGGGGTTGTACTAAATCGGAAAATAAAATCCCGATCGTTGTTAATTGCTGGTATTTAGCGACCGCAACTAATGTAGTGCTTGTACGCTCTCGCCTCGCAGCATATCACATTAGTAGTCTCCTACTGGCTGTATGTCGAGGTTTCTTTGTAAAAGTTTATAGCAATTTGGTATCAAAATAGTAGTTGAGAATATTCGATCGACTACTGTCTATTGTGTTTATAGATGCTTGCCCATAAGCCCCACCAGAGACATTCAAAACAACCAGAAGCAGCAACTATCAACTAATTGAGCAGGGAACAGACGCTAGACGCTGCTGTTTAATTCCCCGTCCGAAAAACCCAATTATTTGCTTGGTGTATTTTCATGAACGGGAAACCCGTCTCGACAAATGCATCCGCAATTATCAATTATCAATCAATTTAACTTTCCTTTTCTTTCATTTTTTTGAGTAAAGCTTGAGTGAGCGGGAGATCGGATAGTCGATCGACCTGTCCAGTATTGACGACTTGCTGGAGAAAGTCAAGAAAATCTAGACGGACTTTTTGAGTTTTGGGATGATCTGCACCCAATTGTTGGACTCTGATAGCTAGCGATCGAGTATATAATTTCTCAGCATCAGCATATCGTTGCAACGATTTGTAGACAAACGCTAAATTATTGAGACTACTAGCAGTTTGGAGATGATCTGCACCCAAAGACTGCTCCCGAATGATTAGCGATTGAGTATAAAGTGTTTCTGCTTCTTCGTACTGACCCATTTTGTAATACAAACTCGCCAAGTTATTCAAACTCTGAGCGGTGTGGGGATGATTAGCTCCCAGTTGACGTTTTCTGATCCCCAGGGCGCGAATATATAATGGTTCTGCTGCTTGATATTCGCCAATTCTGTAATACAAGACAGCCAAATTATTCAGCCCTTGAGCAGTAAGGGGATGATCCTTGCCTAATTGCTGTTCGTAGATACTCAATGCCCGAGCATATAGTGGTTCTGCTTCAGCATATTCTTCGATCCGATAGTACAAACTGGCCAAATTATTCAATCCTTGAGCCAGAAAGGGGCGATCTCCTCCGGTTTGCTGCTCGTAAATGCCCAGTGCGCGAACTAGTTGCTGTCGCGCCTCTGTAAATTTACCCATCTCATAGTACAAATTTCCCAGATGCTCGATATTCTGAGCGGTGTAAGAGTTGTTGGCACCTAATTGCTGTTCGCAAATCGCGATGGATTGACGGTACAAGGGTTCCGCCTCTTCATAGCGGTGCAACAATTTGTATAAGCCTGCCAACTTATGTAAACTGGGAACATTATCTACGTGACTGGGACTCAACTGTTGCTGGTGGATTTTCCGAGCGCGAAGATACAGAGATTCTGCGTCCTCATATCGCTCCATCTCTAAGTATAAATTTGCGAGACGATCGATACTTGCCACCGTATTGAGGTGGTTGACTCCCGCCTTCTGTTCGTAAATTTTGAGAGCGCGAATATAGAGGGATTCCGCATCCTCATATCGCCCCATCTCTAAATACAATCCTGCCAGATCTTGTAAGGTTTGAGCCGTCTCAGAACAATCGGCACCTAGTTGTTGTGCGTAGATTGTATGGGCGCGGACGTACAGAGGTTCAGCCTCTGGATATCGTCCCATTAGTAGGTATAAGCTGGCCAGATGATTTAAACTCTGAGCCGTATCAATATGGTTGGCTCCAAGTTTTTGTTCGCAGATGGCATTAGAACGGATGTACAGAGGTTCTGCCTCTGTATATTTCCCCATCTCAGTGTATAGTTGAGCCAAACTATATAAACTTTGGGCGGTGTGGAGATGATTGTCTCCCAATCGATCTTCTCGAATTGTCAGTGAGCGCGTATAAAATGGTTCCGCATCTGTATAGCGACCCATCGATTCGTATAGCAATCCGAGATTATTTAAACTTTGAACAGTGAAGGGGTGACTGGCTCCTAACTGCTCTTCTCTGATTGACAAAGTCCGAGTGTATAGAGACTCCGCATCAGTATATTTACCCATTGACTCATACAATAAGGCTAAATTGTTGAGATTTTGAGCGGTGTAGAGGTGGTTGCTGCCAAATTGTTGTTCGCAAATAGCGAGAGATTGAGTGTGTAGAGCTTCCGCATCTGTGTGTTTGCCGAGCGAGTCGTATAAAATTCCTAGTTGACTGGGATTGCCGACATTCCGTTCGGTTGGCAACGATGGTAACTGATGAGTAGAATTTTGAATCTCGTTCATACAAACACTTAGATTTTTGACCGCAATCTCACTATATTCGATCGAATTTCGATCGTCCAGTCAAGATAAGTAAAAATACTGAGTCAATTCGGAATTTCTGGCAACCCTTGAAAGATTGTACTGAATTTACGGTCGATCGACGATTAAATTTAACATTGAAATCGCTGGTTTCAATTGAATGAGGTTAGCTCTATCTAAGTATGCCTTGTATCTTAACAAGGCGAAACTTTCCAAATTCTCGATCTGCTATTCGCCGTTGGTCTTTACTCGTTTAATTTTAGAGGGAGATTGACTAGTTGAGCTACGTTTTTGACTAGTATTATTACTGACTGAAGGACTTTTTTTTGGTGGAGTCTTTGGAGTGGGATCTTCTACGGAGATCCTGCCAGCTAATGGTTGTAAGACTTGAATCTTTTCCTGATAGACGATTTTACTATCTTTGCGAATAATTAGTCGATCGGCAGCGATTGTATAATTAGTATCACCATTGTCTGCCGAAAACTGAGTGCGATCGTAGTAGCGCAGTCTCAGTGTAATCCCTTGAGAGCCATCTTTAGATAGTCCTACATAGTGAGTGGGATTTTTGGCACCACAGATATACATCAAATAGTTTTTGGAGGTTGCTCGATAGAGAACTTTGGTATTGTCGGGACAAATTAAACTATTGTCACTGCCAACTTCCGCATCGATCTTCACAGAGCTAGTAATCGGGATTGGCGATTTAGCAGGAGCAGGTTTGGCGATCGCATTGTTGGAACTGCCGATCGCAAAGTTCCGAAATTTGGCTGTTGCCGTAATGCCACCACTAAGGGGAATTTGCAGCAGAGCAATTTGAGTGAGATTTGCAGGTGCTTTACCAAAAATAAAACTTGCTTTAAACGGAACATTTTCGATCAATTCGGTTTTGATAAAATTGTTCTCACTAACGCGATTGGCTACTCGCAAACTCGTCGGATAATATTCATTACCTTCAAAATCGACTAGCTTGATCGTCTCACCATTGAGATCGATCGTCCGATCGCTACTTTTACTCGTTAATACAGCTTGGCAAATCAATTCTTGGAGTTTTCTATTACAGTCTTGGATGACCACTTTAATCCGATCGTTTTCATAAGTAGCAGGACTATTTTTGACTACTCCAGTGGATACTTGAGCTAACAGTTGGAGTGGATAGAACCAGATACTCAGCAATCCGATCGATACTATGCTGACGATCGATTTATTAGCCATATTAATAATTATAGATGCACACTGATTTTTGCGATTATATCACGATCGATCCAATCGATTGCGATCCGTTGGTATTGGCGCGAGACTGCCGTAAGCAAAGCCTCTCCTCGAGGAAAATCGATCTGAGGTCAGAGCCTAATATTTCGATCTAGATCGAATATTTACAGCTCATGGCTCGATGGCTGCGAGCTAGATAATTGAATATTTAATAGATATCAGCTTCAAGCAAATTGTTCCAAAAATCGATCGACATCTTCAATAATTCGCGTGAGTTCGGCTTCACTACTAACGCGGATGCGATCGTCGCGTAATGTAATTAACACTTTAGCCACGAAGGGATTTGCCCAAATATTGGGATTACAGAATATTTCTAAGAAAACATCCCCTGTATACTGATATTCGATCGGTTTAGACTGTCTAGGCTTACCTCCTGCTCCAGATATTTCCGCTGTTTTGGCTTTGAGAACTTGGACGATCTCATTGAGCTTTGCTTTCAATTCCGTTGCGGCTGTGGGTGTAAAGCCACAGGATACCGAACCACTAGCTAAGTTGAATACCAATTGGGATGACATAATTTCGATCGCCGCAAAAGTTAATTGACTCTTATATTACCGTGAGTTGTTAGTCGTCTGTGGCGTAAATCAAGATACTATTGTGTCGGGATTCGGGATTCGGGATTTGGGATTTGGGATTCGGGAGCAGGAAATAGTCCCGTAACTTCAAACTGCATCTAACTTCAAAGTTGCGACTCTTGTTGCTGGTAGAGACAATAATATCGTCCCTTTAATGCCATTAGTTCTGCATGAGTACCGAGTTCGGCGACTAAGCCTCGATCCATCATCAAAATGATATCAGCATTGCGAATCGTGGTAAGTCGATGAGTGATAAAAAAGACCGTTTTGCCCTCGAAAGCTGCAGCGATATTCGTACACACCTGATGCTCGGAATCATAGTCTAAAGCACTTGTAGCTTCATCTAAAATCAGTAAACGCGGATTTTGGAGGACAGTACGGGCGATCGCAATCCGTTGGCGTTGTCCGCCGGATAAACCAGAGCCACGTTCACCGACGGGGGAATTATAGCCATTGGGTAGCTCCATGATAAATTCATGGGCGTAGGCAATTTTAGCAGCCTGAATAATTTGGTCGGTAGTTGCGTCGGGATAATTGAGGGCGATATTTTCCTGAACACTACCTTCAAATAACAGGGTATCTTGAGGCACGATGCCGATTTGTTGACGAAGTGAATAGAGTTCGACTTTGGAGATATCGTAATCATCGACTAATATTCGCCCCGATTCGAGTGGATATAAGCGCGGTAATAATTTCATCAGCGTACTTTTACCAGAGCCACTTTGACCGACAATGCCGATAAATTTACCCGCCGGAAATTCTAAACTAACGCTATCTAAATTTAATGCTCCCGCAGGTGCAAATCGGAATGAAACATTGTCAAATTTTACATGACCTTGAATTGTCGGCATCGGAATATTGCCCCTATCGATCTCGTCGGATTCCATTGGCGTATCCAGAATATCGGCGATCCGTTCGAGGGAAAGTGCTGTTTCTTGGAAATTTTGCCAGAGTTGCGTCAGGCGCAATAATGGGCTAGTAACATAGCCAGAAATAATCCGAAAGGCGATTAATTGTCCGAGGGTTAATTTGCCGTCTAGGACTAAATACGCGCCAACCCAGAGTACTAATAGGCTAGAGAGCTGACTCAAGAAAGTATTAATCGAACCAGCCGCTGCGAAGGTGATGACAGTTTGAAATCCAGCCATGACATAGCTAGTATAGCGTTCCTGCCATTTCCACCGAGATCGCAATTCAACATTTTGGGCTTTGACGGTTTGGATGCCAGCAATTACTTCGACTAAGTGAGATTGAGAGCGAGCATTGCGTTCGGCTTTGACACGCAATTGTCTGCGGGCGATCGGCGATACGGCAGTTGTGAGTAAAATAAATAGCGGCATTGTTGACAATGCAACCAGCGTCAACAGCGAGCTATAAATCAACATCACCACGATATAAACTACCGAAAATACCGAATCTAACACTACTGTTAAGGCAGTTCCCGTTAGAAATTGGCGAATATTTTCGAGTTCATTTACCCGCGTCGAAAGTTCGCCTACCGAGCGTTTCTCAAAGTAGCGTAGTGGCAATCTGAGCAATCGATCGATAATTTGCGAACCCAACGCCAGATCGATCCGATTGGTGGTATCTACAAATAGATAGGTGCGTAAACTAGTTAATAAGGCTTCGCCGACGGCGACAACAACTAATAGTATCCCCAGTGTATTTAAAGCTGTTGGACTATTTTGCACCAAGACTTTATCAACAATCGTCTGGGTAATTAATGGATTTGCCAGTCCAAATAGTTGGATAAAAAAGGAGGCAATTAAGACTTCAAGTAAAACACCGCGATACTGTACCAACGATGGCCAAAACCAACTGATGCCAAACTTTTTTTGTGGGGTGGAACGGGTGGATTGAATTAAGAGAATTGGGATGGATGGATTGGGAGTCTGAGTATTTGTACTTTCTTGATTGAGTAACAATTCTTGAGGCGATCGTTTAATTAATCCGCTATCGGGGAGGGCAATTGTGATGGAGTTACTTGCCACCGCACAAATCACGCCTAATCCATCTTGCCATTTAATTAGCGCAGGTATCTGAATCCGCTGGAGATCGGAGATCGGAATTGTCGCCAGTTGCCCCTGTAGCCCCAAAAAGTCAGCCACAGCCCCGCAAAATTGGAGCGAAACCCCTCCAGTTTGCTCGAAATGATGTGCGACGACCTTGCGGACAGAATCGCGGCGGAAGGGGATTTTAAACTGGTTTGCCAGCATTTCAAAACAGGCAACAGTCCCATCAATTTGCCCCTTCCCGCGCACGAGCGGATAACGCCCGCGATCTTGTTTGGGTGCGACACGAGCCAGTGGTAAGTCGGGTGCGTAGGGAATATGCTGGGGCGGCCCGATGTTAAGATTGAAGGAATCTGGGACGATTGTCGCATCATTAATATCAACGATCGAATCTATGTCTAATGGTGGTGGAACTTGCAAAATATCAGGTGAAATTCCGATCGGGCGCAGTTTTTGTCTATGGCGATCGGTGTCGATCTCCAGGCGATCGCCGATCGCGTATAGTGAATTGAGTGGCTGACTACCAACGAACCAATCCCAGTGGATTAGATCGGGAGGAATTGTTTGGGTAGTTGGATAAACAATAGTGGTATCAACTGCTTTGAGTGCTAAATCTTTGAGCGAATCGGTAGATAATAATTGCAGTAATCGATCGGGATTAGGGTGCCGTTCTAGTTCTAATCGCAGGATTTCAAAGACTTCGAGCAGGCTCGGTCGATCGTAAAAATATTGTTTTAAGGTAGGTTCTTTTTCGACGATCTGCATGAATGATTCGATCGGCATATTCAGACAAATAACTTCTGTCGAAGCAATTGCAGATTCACAAGCTACGCCGCGAATCGCACTAATCATTCCAATTACACCACCAATTGCTAATCTTTCGAGCGTAACAGGAGAGCTATTTGCATCAGGGTGTCCTAGTAAGCGAACTGTCCCTTCCACAATGATACTAATTTGGGCTGATAACCTGTCGGGCATCGCGATCGGTTGTCCGATATGATAACGATAATATTGACCGATTTTAGCAATTCTGGCTTGGGTTTTGGCTGATAGTCGATCGAACGGCTCGACTTGAGCTAAGAAAACTTCTGGCGTTGTTATTGTATAAGTCACTTTTAATCAATTGATAATTAATAATTTAGCTATTAGATCTTCGTAGGGTGGGCACTACCCACAATCCAGTTCTTAGATGTAATCTATTGTGTCAATAATTTTACCTATCTACTTAACTGATTCAATTGATTTTGAATCCAGCGATCGTAAATTTCCTCGATTAATCTCTCGCGCATTTTTTCATCTAATTGAGCAGAGAAAAATTTGTCTAGTCGGATTACCACAAACCATTCAGCAATTTGCAACGGGGGAGCTAATTGACCCAGTTTAAGCGATCGAATCTTTTGAACTAGAATTGGGTGCGGTACCGATAATTCATGAGGGCCGATCGATCCACCAGTTTCAGCTTCTTGTCCTTGAGAATATTGTTTGACTAATTCAGGAAAAGTTGCTTCTCCAGCTTCCAGCCGAAAGAATAACTCCTGTGCAAGATGAAAATCTTTGACTCGTAATAGTGAATAGCTAGCTCGATCGAGTTGACTTTTGCGCTGCAAAAAATAGGAATCAACTTTACTGCCAAAAGTTTCGCGCTTGAATCGAGCAAGTTTTACTGTCCTGAGGATTAATCGTTCGAGCTGCGACAGTGTAAAGTGATTTCGCTCTAACCAGGTAGCGCGATCTTCATCAGAATTAATCTGCTGGTGATGATAAAAAGCTTTGTAGGCACTAAAAATCTCTTCGGCGGTACATTCGATCGATTCTAGTTCGGTATCAATAATCAATTCTCGCTGTAATTGCGACAGCAGCCTATATTGCTGCAATAGTTCAACAACTTCCTCGCCTGAAATTAAATGTTGGGATAGCCTTTTGAGTGGAGAATCTAGTCTTGCCCAATCTTGAATGCTGGCAGCCTCAATTTTGAGATCTAGCAGGTTTGCGTTTATCTTCATGATACTGCTGTTATTTACAAAATCGATCTAATTAGCACCCTGCAATGATTATCCCAGCAATTGTTTCGATCGAGGTTATCCAAACATTAAGGTCTAGTTAAACTCAGAATTGGTAGCTTTGCACCAAATATTAACCACAGTATCACTATTCCTTAACCTCAACTATTATTAATTCAATATATTATAAAAACCATGAGAATCTAGCTGCTGCTGGCAATAAAGTGTCGATCGATACAAAGCCGAGCAATTTGATTTTACAACATTAGCGATCGCTGTTGAAAATATCTAAAATTCGATCGCGAGTTTCGTTGGATTAGTCTCTCAGAATAAGAATCGGTCATTTTTGAAGTAACTTAGAATTAATTAAAAATCATGGCTAAGAATACGATTCTAATGATTGGCGATGGTATGGGCTGGGAAATGGCTCGTGCTGCGGCAATTCAAAAACAAATTAATGCTGGTAAAACTGGCGATACCCTGGCTGATTTTTATACTCAAGGCGAAGGTACCGGACTCAATTTTCAACGGCTAGCTGGCTATGGTTTAGCCACTACTTACGGCACAACGATTGCCGATGCGAAAGGGGTATTTAGTACGGCTCAAAGTGCCCTTGATGGGACAATTTCTCAGACTGGATCTAGTCCTCTGTTACCTGGTTTTAAATTCGATCCTACCTTCAATCCAGGTACTACCGCCAGTGGTGGCGGGAAAGTTGCTGATGGTGCTAAAGGTAACTTAGTCGGTTACGATCCAGCGCGTGGGGGCGTAAATCCTTGGACTGCGGGGAGCGACAAGGAATATATTAAATACAGCTATCCTGACTCGGCAAATACTGCGACGACGCTCTATACAGGTGTTAAAAGCTACAACAATGCGATCGGCGTAGATATCTATGAGCAGTCGCTGACGGGTATCTTAAAGCAAGCTGCTGATAAGGGCAAAGCTACCGGACTAGTTACATCAGTCCCGATCGATCATGCCACACCTGGAGCCGCCGCCGCTAATGTCAATCGCCGGAATAAATACGATTTAGCCTATCCCGCACTCGATAATATCCTTCAGCAAGAACTGCGGATTTATCAGCCAGATGTATTGCTCGGCGGAGGACATCCATTTTCGACACCTGGAGATCCATTACCGAACGGGGTGGAGCCAAAAACTTCTAACGAGTTCATATCTAAAGAAACCTACGCCGAACTTAGTGGTAAGCCGAATAGTAACCTTTATGGCTACACTTTTCTAGAACGGGGTAAAGATGCAGCTCAAACGCTCGCAGACAAAGCCAAATCGATCGATCTCACCAAGGGCGAGAAATTATTAGGATTGTATGGTGCGCGGGGACAAAATGGGAATTTACCAGTCAGTTCTGCTAATGGTGACTACAGTACCACTGGTTTGGATATGTTCCAGACTTATGCGACTAAAGGATTGAAGCCAGATTTGCTCCGTCCGCTGGCTCCAGGCGAAACCGACGCTCAATTCATTGCCAAAGAACGGAATGAGAACCCAGATCTGCAACAATTAACTACCGCCGCTTTAGATGTTTTGAGTAAAGACAAAGATGGTTTCTACTTAATGATTGAAGGTGGAGATATCGATTGGGCAGCGCATGATAATAACATGGACAACCTGATTGGTGCGACTCTGGATTTTGATAAATCTGTCGGTTCGGTAATTGATTGGATTGAAAAAAATGGTGGTTGGGAACAGAACGAATTAATCGTCACCGCAGATCACGATCATTACCTGACGTTGAATTCAGACTTCCCTAAACTGCTCCGTGAGCAAGGTGCAGAGAAACTCACCGCAGTTGATACAGCGAAAGACGCTGGACACTATTTTGGTTCTAAACCTGATGTCGTCAAACTTGCTGACGGTAAAGACGATCCCGAATCGGGTAAATATGGCTGGGGAAGTCACACCAATCGTCCTGTTCCTGTTTATTATCAAGGTGCAGATACTCAACTCCTCGCTACTGAAGTTGGTAAAGGGTTTGAGAGTTATGGTAAAGACATTGCTGGTATTCCTGGCTTAATCGACCAAAGTACCATTTACAAAGCTCAAGCTGCGGGTGTCCATGAAGCAGTGCTGACATCTTACAATTTTACAGATCGCCCAGTCGTTGGTACCACCGCCAAAGTCAACCCCTTAGATCCGACTAAAACTGTTCCTGGACAAGATATCCAGCTCGGTGGTTATTCCGGCTTGCGGTTTGAAGGGTATGCTGCTAATGGTAACTTAAAATTCATCGCCAATACCGATCGCGGCCCGAACTTGGGTGCAAATTATCCGCTCCCCAATTTTCAGCCAGAGATCGATCGATTTGAACTCAACAAAACTACTGGTAAAATTACCATCACCGAACGGATTGCAATTACTCGTCCCGATGGCAAACCCCTAACTGGGATCTCCAACCTCCAGAGCGGTCTACCTGGGCTGGCATTCAATGATGAACCCGCTGCCGACCTGTTTGGAAATAAAGTCAAAAATGACCCCCTCGGTGGTGATTTGGAAGGGATTGAAGTTGCTAAAGACGGCACTTTCTGGATGGTGGATGAGTATCGTCCGTCGATTTATCATATCGATGCCAAAGGCAAAATCATCGATCGATTTATCCCCAAAGGTATGCCTACAGCCGACGGTAGTTTTGGTACAGCAGTTTTACCAGAAATCTATGCTCAACGTCGTGGCAATCGCGGTTTTGAAGGAATTGCGATCGAAGGGACTAAACTCTACGCTTTCATGCAAAGTGCCCTAGATATCCCTGATACCGCTGATGATGCTGCTTCCAAAGCTGGTAATAACCTGCGGATTTTGGAATTCGATACTGTCACCAAAGCAGTCACAGGCGAATATATCTATCGACTCGATGATGTCAAAGTTGCTGATAAAATCGGCGATGCTGTCTCCCTCGGTAACGGTAAATTTGCCGTAGTCGAACGTGATTCCCTTGCTACCGACAAATCCTTCAAAGCGATTTACGAAATCGATATCAGCAAGGCTACCAATATCTACGATCCCAAGGCAAGCACCGGATCTAAATCAGCAGAAGAAATCCTTAAAACTACGCCAGGAGCGATTACACCTGTCACCAAGAAGTTAATCGCCAATGCAACTACCCTCGGCTATACCGGAGTCGAAAAACTCGAAGGATTAGCCTTAGTAGATAACAATACACTGGCATTAATTAACGATAACGACTTTGATTTGGGTGCCGCCAAAGCCGACGGGAAAGGTGCTTTAACAGGTATTATCCCCGCACCGACTAAGCTCAGTTTATTGACTTTCAACAAACCACTGGTTGAAACCAAAAAACCCGATCTACCAGAAGTAGTCGCAGGTACCGCCAAAGACGATCTCAATCTAGTTCCTACCAACAAGCAAACAATTTTTGGCGATGGTGGTAATGATGTCATCGATGGTTCGATCTCCAAAGGTAACCACAATCGTCTCTATGGTGGCGATGGTAACGACGAACTCTACGCTGGCAAAAACGACAGGCTGTTTGGAGAAGCTGGCGATGATATTCTCGATGCTAGTCAAGGTAAAGGTGGTAATCGTCTTTATGGTGGCGATGGCAAGGATAAGTTATTTGCAGGTACCAATGATTTTCTCTTTGGTGGCGATGGTAACGATACCTTATTTGCTGGGAATGGTGGTAATACGCTCTATGGCGGTGCTGGTGCTGATAAGTTCTATCTGGCTTACAATGGCACCCCTGCCACTGCGAACACTGTTGCCGACTTTGAGATTGGGATCGATAGTCTAGTCATCTTGGGCATCACTGGTGCGACTGACTTTAGTAAAGTTACGCTGACTCAGCAAGTTACAGATACGCTAGTCAAGGCTGGTGGTCAGGATCTTGCGGTATTAACTGGGATTCAAGCCAATACGCTCACTAGCAGCAGCTTTAAGTTTGCTTAATTTGGACTAGCTACGGTGAGATCCCCGACTTCTTGAAGAAGTCGGGGATCTGGATTGCTAATTTTCCGCATAGACAACACACCCAACTGACTATGACAACCTTAAAAGGCTTCGCATCGCTTCCTGCCGATACATTTGCTCTAGGCGCGCAATCTGGTAAATCGATCGTGGGTACTACTAATAGTCGGACTATTCCCGCCTACTAGGATTTTCATCCAATCTTTCGATAGGCAATCTCAATGATTTAAAGAATAATATCATGCCCAAAGCAGGGGTGAAGATTCCCTTAACTCAACTGCTGGATACCAATGATATTAAGATTAGATGGCAGCCTCGTCGAAAGTCAACCTTACGATTTTGTCAAATTGTGGTAGTAGTTGGCAGATTGAGATCGATCGAGATAAAATGCATCTAGACGAAATGCTGCGGAGCACCAAAAATAATCCCAGTTCGATCGCCGATCGATTCCAGGTTTTACTCCTAAATTTAATTAAGATCTGGAAGATGAATATCCAACGCTGGATTGCTCGACGCGAAGCTCAATGGCAAGAACTAGATAGTTTACTCCAACGCGCCCAACAACGCGGTGTTAAAGCCTTTAATGCCAAAGAAATTGTCACATTAGCTAGCTTGTATCGATCGGTAGCAGCGGATTTGGCGCGGGCAAATACCAATCAAATTGGCGAAACGATCGTTCAAGAACTTCAGGCGTTAACTACGCGCGGCTACAGTCTAATTTATCGCGGTTCTAGGCGACAAGAACTACGCGACGCGATCAATTTTTATCTGTGGAAATTGCCACAGGTGCTACGGGAAACTTGGGGATATACAGCAGTTGCTTTCGGCGTATTTCTGGTTGGTGTGCTAATTGCTTGGTGGTTTGCTTGGCAAGATGCTAGTTTTATGTCACTGGTTGTACCTCAAGCGATGATTGAGAAAGTACGCGATCGACATCAACTGTGGATGGGTTCGATCCTCGGTACGGAACCTTTTGCTGCGAGTAGTATTGCCATTAATAATCTCAGTGTTTGTTTTCGGATGGTAGGCGGTGGAATTTTGGCAGGGATCTGGACGATTTTTGCCCTGTTTTATAATGGATTATTAATTGGTGCAGTTGCTACATTGGTCGGACAAAATGGTTTAGCTTATCCCTTTTGGGCGTTCGTTTTTCCCCACGGGTCATTAGAATTACCTGCGATTTTTATTTCTGGTGGGGCTGGGTTATTAATTGCACAGGGACTATTATTTCCAGGTCGATACCGCAGGCGCGATGCTCTACGCATCTGCGGTTTACAAGCGGCACAATTGGTGATGGGTATATTCCCAATGTTACTAATCGCGGGGACAATTGAAGGTTTCTTTTCGCCGCAAGAAGTGATTCCCAGCCCAGTTAAGTATTTAGCTGGAACTGGGCTATTTATCTTGTTAATTCTCTATATCTTACGCAAAGAAAGCGATATTGGTTGACATATCTCATCATCCTAAATAAGCGGCGATTCCTTTTTTAACTTAACTAGATAAATATTGAATTAATGTTTGCCGCATTATCTCGATCGGTGCGGGTTGTTGTAGCCACAATTCAAACGCGACAGCACCTTGTTGTACCAGCATTTCTGTACCATCGATTGTCATCATCCCCGCATTTTTAGCTAATTGAAGAAATCTTGTCGGTCGAGGTGTATAAATAAGATCGTAGGCGAGCGAATTAGCTCCAATTCGCTCGATTGTTGCAGCACTAATCGGACTGTCCTCAATCTGTGGATACATCCCGATCGGGGTACTATTAACTAGCAACAAATTATCTTGGTTAATTAGAGTCGATAACTCATCCCATAAATGAGTTTGAATTGTCACGGGCATTGGTGTCTCATTACCATTCATTGGAAGCTTGATGTCTTGCCAACTAGACTTAAATTTAGCTAATTTTGCCGCATCTCTACCAAATACATCAATTGCGCCACAGCCTAACTGATGACATCCCGCCACCACAGCCCGCGCCGCACCACCATTACCTAAAATTGCCACAGTTGTTTTGCTCCAGTCCCGCCCCATTGCCACTAGAGGGCTGATAAATCCGGCAACGTCTGTATTTGTCCCTTTCCAGCCTTCAGGGGTGTTCCAGATAGTATTTACCGCACCGATGGCTTTGGCTAGAGGGGTAATCTCTGCAAGGAGAGGAATAATTGTTTGTTTGTGGGGAATTGTCACACTACAGCCAACTAAGCCAATGGCAGCGAAGCCATCCAGTACTGTGGCGAGATCGGCTGAGGATACGGGAAATGCTAGATATCGATAGTCTAAGCCTAACTGCTCGATCGCGGCATTATGGATAATCGGCGAGAGAGAATGACCGATTGGATTGCCAATGACACCTAATAGTTTCGTGGTACCAGTGATTTGGGGCATTAGAGTTGGTGGAAATTGAAAATTGTACTTTCTAGCCTAACTCAAAGCTGTTTGTAAAGTGTTTGTATCGCGATCGTGAGTGGATCGGGAATAGTGAGTAAAATATAAGCAAGGATTGGTAAATATTTTCAGGAGAACCAACGGATGCAAGTAGATATTGGAATCGATGCAGATACTCGGAAGGAAATCGCCGACGGGCTATCTCGACTGTTGGCAGATACCTATACTTTGTATCTCAAAACTCATTACTTCCATTGGAATGTCACTGGACCAATGTTTCAAACGCTGCATTTAATGTTTGAAACTCAATATACCGAACTTGCTTTAGCAGTAGATCTAATTGCCGAAAGAATTCGGGCATTGGGATTTCCAGCACCTGGAAGTTATAGTCAATATGCCCAGTTAAGTTCGATTCCCGAAACAACTACTGTGCCTAAGGCAACTGAGATGATTAAACTCTTGGTTGAAGGGCAAGAGGCTGTCTGTCGCACAGCTCGATCGATCTATGCTGTAGCAGCTAAAGCTAGCGATGAACCAACTGCCGATTTACTCACTCAACGATTACAATTACATGAAAAAACTGCTTGGATGTTGAGAAGTTTATTAGACCAATAGTTTAAGACATATCCCCGATTTCTTGAAGAAGTCGGGGATACAATAGCATAAAGATAGCTGTATTTTATATGGGTAGCGATCGACAGGTAGATAGAACATTAAAATTACGAAAATTAATGCAAAAAGTCGGCATTAATAGCTTTAGCAAACTGGCTCAACTGACAGGAACATCAGCTCATACTATCCACAAACTTCGATCGAATAAACTCGACACGCTCCGCTGGCAGACATTAGTCAAAATTAGTAGTGTTTTGCAGATATCTGTCAACGAGCTAATCGATATATTTGGAGACAAATCTATCTCTGAATCTACTAATTCTCTAGAGATGCTCCAACAAGAATATCAGCATCTCCAGCAACAACTATCAGAGCAAAGGTCGAGTCTCCAGGCAGAATTTCAGTACCAAAGTCTACAAATATTAGAATCTTTTCTTACTTACTTTCCTGCGGCTAAATATGCAGCTAGAAATAATCCAGATTTTCCAGCTAGCAAAATATTTCCGTTGGTTCAGTCGATCGATCGACTAATTCAGCAATGGGGTGTGACATTAATTGGTGAGATTGGTTCAGAAATCGCTTACGATCCGCGTTGGCATCAATTAATAGAAGGAGCTGCTAACCCTGATGAACTAGTTACCGTTAGATATACTGGCTATCGGCAAGATAATAAATTAATATTTAGAGCGAAAGTCAGTAAATAAATATTTGATTTGTTTATCAGTAGTGAGCAATTAGAAAGTCGGCAAATTAGCTCGGTGTTGCTTGTAAATCTGGTCGTTCTTCAGGTAGAATTGCACCCTCGATCGGGCAAACTTGAATACAAATTCCACAGTCAATACAAGTAGAAAAATCAATCCAATACCAATCGGTACCTAACGTATTTTTCCCTGGGCCATCATGAATACAGGCAACAGGACAAGCATTTACACAGTCAGCTATACCTTCACAAACATTGGTAACGATCGAGTGGGCCACAATTGCTTCTCTACTAGTATTGAACAGTAACTAATGGTAGCGCAGATCGCTACTTTAGATCGATCGAGTTCGATCTAAATCTTTCTAAGTCATAATTTTCGGTACTTTGAAAAAATCCGTTTCGCGATCTGGTGCAGCCTCGTAGATGCCCGCAAGATTTTGATATGAAGATTGTTCATCTCGGCGGGTGATATTACTCATATCGATGGCTCTAGTCGTCGGTTCGACACCTTCGGTATCAAGTTCGCTCAGTTGTTCAAAGTAGTCAAGAATACTACTCATCTGTAGTGCATATTGTTCTTCTTCGCTAGGCGTAAGCTCCAATCGAGCCAGGAGAGCTACTTTATGTACTTGTTCGCGATCGAGCATGGGGAGTGGGTATGGGGTGTGGGGGTGTGGGGGTGTGGAAACGAAGCTTTTTTCCACTTTTCGCTTTCAACTTTCAACTAAAAATATATATCGATTTGAGAGCGTCCGGTAGTTTTGAGCCAGTTTTGGGCTTCGATGTAGTTATTGGGGGCAATTTTGATTGCTTCAATCCAGTACTCAGCGGCTTTACCCAATAAAGCCTCACTGGCTGTCATATCGCCTTCATCGGCGGCTTTTTCACCTTGATAGTGATAAATGACGGCGATGTTATTTAAGGCTTGACAGAGGCGGGAATTTAGTTCGACGGCTTGGAAGTATAGACCTAAAGCTCGCTCGTGTTCGCCGTTACTGGCATGGATCAAGCCCATATTATATAAAATATAACTGCGATCGTATTCATTTTCTTCCAGCCGCAAGGCTTCTTCATAGTTATCCAGAGCTTCAGCATATTCCCCATCAGCTTGGGCCGACATCCCATCGCGATAATAGACGAAGGCTTCTTTGGCACGTTTGCTGGTGGGCATCATCTTCAGAATCATGTCAGCCATGACAGTGAAGCTTTTATCAATGAAGTTATCGTTCTTCTGGGTTCTAGGCATAATATTTTAGTTAAAGTATTTTTACTTATAGCGATCTATCTTACCGTTCTGTGAAGCTTTCCGTGCAATGGTTTAACGATTTTTTAGATTGCATTTTCTCAGCGAATACCGCTATCGAGGAGATCGGATTGCCAAACTTCAACCTATTTCGGCGGTGGAGACGATGTGCTGCTAGAGACGCTCTGCACAGGAATTAACATTGCATCACCAAAAGAATAAAAGCGATAACTATCCTCGATCGCGATCTGGTATAGATCTAGTAATCTTTGTCGTCCGATCGCGGCACTAACTAACATCATTAAACTCGATCCTGGTAGGTGAAAATTGGTGATTGCGCCATCCACTACTCGCCATTTATATCCAGGATAGATAAAAATATTGGTATCACCACTATAAGGCTGCAATTTACCCGTCTGAGCGGCTGTTTCGAGGACGCGAACGGCAGTAGTCCCAACCGCGTATACTTTGCCGCCAGCGGCTTTAGTGGCTTCAATCTGGGCGACTGTTTCTGGGGATATCTCTAACCATTCATGATGCATTTGGTGGGTGGTAATATCTTCGGCTTCGACGGGGCGAAAAGTCCCAACACCCACATGGAGAGTGACATGAGCCTGCTTGATGCCTTGGGCTGTTAATCGATCGAGCAATTCAGGCGTAAAATGTAAGCCAGCAGTGGGTGCGGCAACAGCTCCTGGTACTTTGGCGTAGACGGTTTGATATTGCTCGGGAGTAGATTGACTGGCATTGATATAGGGAGGTAAAGGTAGTTCTCCAAAGTCAGCAAGAATTGAAATCAACGGGATCTCATGGGGTAAGTCAAATTGCAATAGTCTACCCCCAGTTGTTTCATCTCTGGCGGTAATCGTTGCGGTAATCTGGGGGATCTTGCTCTGAGGATTGCGAGCGGGGAAAACGATCTGGGTGCCAATTTTGAGTTTGCGTCCTGGTTTGACTAATGCGATCCAACAATTATGCTGCTGTTCCGAAAGTAGTAAAATTTCCACAGGTGCGCCTGTGGTTTTGAAGCCGTAAACCCGCGCTGGAATGACGCGAGTATTATTAAATACGAGTAAATCCCCCGCAGCGAGAAAATCGCCGATATCGTGAAAGTGACGGTGCTGATAGCCATCATCGGGTTCGACGACTAATAATCTCGATCGATCTCTAGGTACGACTGGAGTTTGGGCGATAAGTTCTGCTGGTAAGTCGTAATGATAACTGGTTAATAATTGGTCTACACTAGAATTCATCTTGTCCGATCCGATCGAATATTTTTCTTCATTCACAATTATCGAGGGTTTCAATCCCCTTTACCCTATCCCCCATCCTTACTATCCCCTATCCCCTATCCCATGTCTACCATAATTTGCCTGGGTGAAGTGCTATTCGATTTATTAGCCAACGAGAACGGAGTCAGTAGCGAGAACGTCAAATCTTGGACACCATTACCTGGTGGGGCACCCGCAAATGTTGCTTGTGCAGTGGTCAAAATGGGCGATCGATCGAGATTTATCGGCTGTGTCGGTAAGGACGAAGCTGGGACAAAATTGGCAGAGAAATTAACCAATGAAGGCGTAGATATTGCTGGAATTCAATATCATCCCACCGCTCCCACCCGCCAGGTACAGGTAACAAGATCGATCGATGGCGATCGATCTTTTGGTGGGTTTGGCAATATTTCAACCGATAAATTTGCCGATACCCAACTAAGCCAAGTACCTGTAGAACTATTTATAGATGCGGACTTTTTGCTCTTAGGTACGATCTCTTTAGCCTATCCGATTAGTGCTGCTAGCACTTGGAAAGCTGTAGAATTAGCTACAGAGCACGAGGTTAACATCATGGTCGATATTAACTGGCGGCCGACTTTTTGGACATCGGTAGAGATTGCCATTCCCAAGATTCAACAATTACTAGCAAAAGCCGATTATGTTAAGTTTGCACGAGAAGAAGCCGAATTAATTTATGGTGAAAGATTGCCGCAAGCTCTATGTAAATACTTACCAAAAGCTTTAGGAATTTTTGTGACAGATGGTAGCAATATTTGCGAGTACTGGTTAAATGGAGAAACTGGACAACAGCCAGCCTTTACTGTAGACACAATAGATACAACTGGTGCTGGCGATGCTTTCGTTGCAGGACTATTACATCAATTAGGCACCGGACAATCTGGGGCTGAAATAG
Source organism: Chamaesiphon sp. VAR_48_metabat_135_sub (assembly GCF_031418915.1). Taxonomy (NCBI): domain Bacteria; kingdom Bacillati; phylum Cyanobacteriota; class Cyanophyceae; order Gomontiellales; family Chamaesiphonaceae; genus Chamaesiphon; species Chamaesiphon sp. VAR_48_metabat_135_sub. Next base: position 21,268 of record NZ_JANOJV010000243.1, read on the forward strand.
TCCGCTATGCCTCTGCTGCTGGAGCTTTGACAACTCAGCAAGCTGGAGCGATCGATGCTCAACCTACGGATACCGAAATTAGGCAATTTCTGCAAATGTAAAGAGTTTGGAATTGCCATATTTGGTTTGTAATAGTACTAGTTTGGTTGATATTCGCTTTCAACCTTTAACTGATTTTAAAGATCGATATGCAATTATCTAACTTTTACACATCTTCGATCGGCCGAAAAGTCATTATGGCAAGCACTGGCTTATTTCTAATGGCTTTTCTCGTCGTCCACCTCGGACTCAATGCAACTATTTTCGCTGGCGATGATGGTGCTTTATTCGATCGAACCGCCGATTTCTTGCGCCATAACTGGGGACTGCACCTCTTAGAAGTATTGGTATTTGGTTGCTTCATTCTGCATATCTGGCAAGGCATCGCTCTCACCCGAGACAACCGATCGAAGCGTAGTACTCCCTATGCTGTTAGCCCTGGCTTGTCGCTCGATCCCGCTCGATATATGGGTGTCCTCGGCGTGATAATCTTCGCATTTTTACTATTCCACCTCTATCAATTTTGGCTTCCCAATGCGATCGGTACCAGATCTGCCAACTTATCCAGATTGATGCAAGCAACAATGACTCGATCGTGGGTAGTTGCTATTTACACATTGGGTAGTATTGCCGTTGCCATTCACTTACTGCATGGCTGGCGTAGCGCAGCGATCTCATTTGGTGTCACAGATCGATACCTACGGCTAATTTCTGCTATTGGCATTAGTTTAGCCATCGGCGTACCATTAGGTTTAGCCACTATACCGATCGCTATGTTCTTTAAACTGTTGCAGATTTAGACCATACCCTAATAACCCAATTATCAATTAACAAATACCTAATTGCCGATCGCATCACGAGCGGACAGACCCTCACTATTAGCTCCAAAATACCAAATAGCGATCGCTACCTCGCCCAGATTAACCGTTTTCTTGGGTTGGAATAACGTGGTATAGCCAAACACCCGCCGGATATTCGATTGTTCGCCATTTTGAAAATCAGCTAGAACAGCCCGCAGTGCTTTAGGATCGACTTTCCCAGCATCTTGAAATCCCCACGTTTGTTTTACGGCATCTAGCGAGGCTGCTGGCAAGGGTTGACGGGTATCTAGCGGAATTTTCCATAGAATCATTTGTTCTCTCGTCAGCGGCGTATCAGGACGGAACAGGACGCTAGTAGCATCGCCACTGAGGGGACTAGGAATCAATCCGGCTTCTGCCAAACCTTGAATGCTAGAGAAATCGGGATTACTATTGGAGACATCCTGAAAGGCAGGTTTAGCATCGCTGGTCGCTAATTTAATCTGTTGGGTTGGTTTGGTACCCGTAATCTTGTTATGCGCCGCAACTAACCACCGCGCATATTCGCGGCGGGTGACGATGCGATTAGTTGCAGTATCCGCACCGGTTAATACGCCGATTTTAGTTAAATCGGTAAGATAATCAGCATTAGTTGCTAATAAAGTACTACTCGGTTTGGTGCTGACAATGGGGGCGGTGGAGGGAGTGGGATTACTAGCTGCGGGTGTTGGTGTTGGTGTTGCGGTACTAGCCCCCAACAGACTAATCGTATAAGTCGTAACTCCAGTTTGCTGTTTATCTGTATTGGTTTGCGGGGCGATCGAGATAGTTGTTTGTGCTTGTTTTACTTCTAGTTGTGGGTTACGATCGCTGGGTGCTGTAACAATTTCCCATTGCTTACCAGGTAGTTCTGTTTGATAAAATTTATAGACAAACTCGATCGGATCTGAAGTCGTCCAGGTAGTAACAGTTCCTCGCTCTCTCGTTTCTGCTGTCGATTGAAGTTTGGCTTGAGGATATAAAGGAAAATCGGCGGGGAGAGCGTTAGCAGATGTCGCGGGAATGTCTGAAGATTTCGCGCTGATAGCAGTTGGCTCCTTTAGTTTCGGATCTGGTGCGAAGGTATTTTGCAGGGATTTACCACCATTGCACCCAGACATGGAGATGAGAATACTAATCGCCAGACAACGAAACAATAACGATTGGCAAGGATGAATAAGCACAATCCTGAGTTGCGATGTCCAATTAGTCTGGGAAGACGACACAATTATTTGCTAGTTAGGGATATGTAGCTAATTTTACTATATCGATTCCGATTCTCACTGGCAGCGGCTACACCAACGCATGTTCGGTTTTCTCGCATCTTACACTAGTAAATAAATATTAGTAATTAGCGTAGATCCTAAGGGTACCCATAAAGGTTAATTGTGTAGAGGTGCCCTTTAAAGCAGTGGTGTCAACTTAAGGAAATAAGGGACCGATCTACTTAACGTCAGTTCGGGTTAAGGTCTCCATGCGCTCATTCCTAGCTCCGCTCTACACCACCTGGGGATCAATCCCCAGGCTAATAGCTCAAGTCCACTAAAGTGGACTTGAGCTATTAGCCCGCACTTCAGTCGCGGGCGGGTAGAGAACGAAGCCAATATCCTTAACCCGAACTCACGTTACTTAGGGCTTGTAAAGAAACAACTTCATGTCTTGAGACTCAAAACTTTTCCTTGCGGGGAAACTACAGATCGAAACCATGAGCTTATTTTCTTACAGCCCCTTAGTTCGATCCGTTCGCATCTAGACTGGATACTCGATGCCAGTAGCATTCGTTCAAGTCTAAAATGTACTCGGTTTGATTGTCGATGCCGATATGTTTATCCTGCTCGATCTCGTCAATTTTTCCGCCACTGATGTGGATTTGACGATCTCGCACCACAGCACGATGATGGCTAATCCAGCCTGGACAATCACCAGTAGTGATGACTGGTTCGATCTCGAACGTGGTGCAATTGAGGCGGTAGACAGGCGTTTTCTCCACAATTCGATCGCTCAGATAGCCGAGGTTGCCGATGATATAGAGCCAGCCATCTACCCACGTTGCGGTGTGATAATCGATGGGTGGAAACACATCGCGAGGATAAGCATAAATCTGAAAATCACCCCGTCCATCGTAGACGACGATATCATTGTAAATCCAAAAATCAGAGTCGTACTTAAAATTCTCTTGATATCCACCAATTTCAATAACTCGCCCATCAGGAAGTAGATTCATCGATCGTCCAAATCGATCGAATCCCCAGATAGGTTGCTGGTATTCTGTGTCCTGATAACGATCGCGAGCGACAGAATACCCCGCTCTAAACTTGACCATCTCTCGCCAAAATGGAGCATCGATCTGTTCTGGGTTGTATTTACCAAACCGAGGTTGTTTATCGACTTGGTAATGAATGGGAGCTAGATCCCATTCATCTGGAACATTAATTCCAAATTTTGTCTGAATATCCATACTTTTTCCGAGCCTTGAATTGGTTTTGTCTGGATGAGATCGATCGTTGAGCCAGTCCCAGCAGTGCTTCCCCTCAAATATCGTTTGTGAGTAACCTTTCGCGAAAATTTGGGTTAGAGCCTCCGTCATTCACCCAGTCTAGGCAGCATTACAGGCTGTTTTGTAGGTGCATCGATCGATTCATACTGAAATAGAGCGACACTAAAATTTGGCGGTTTCCCATGATAATGTGAGTCGGAATTGTTTTCTACTAATTTCTACGGTGGGTTGGCAAGTTTTATTCAATCCCAATCGAGCGATATTGAATTCTAGTTTTATCCGTTCCCATCTGCACTCGATTCTCGATCCCAGCAGCATTGATTCAAGTCCAAAATGTACTCGCTTTGATTATCTCCCTCGGTCGTCCAGATTGTTCCACCACTAATGTGGATTTGACGATTCTCCAAGGGTGTGGGAGCAGCAGCTTGTTAGGTATCCTACTCAGAAAGTACACGACTGGTAATCTTCTGCAAAACCTCAGCATATGGTTCAGTCGTGACTTCGAGTTTCATGTCCCTCGCAATGCACTCGAAGCTGCTGTCGTGAAACAAGAACAAGAAATGCCGACCGCCCCATTCTTTGGTCTTGGGAAAGGCATATCGGTTAAGGTGGGCTAATTTCAGCTTCCATTCGGAGTTTTCTACCTCAAAAATTCCATAGGACAACCCCTTCGTTCGAGGAATACTGCCCCAAGCTTCGTCGTTGGGATATCCAAACTTCGTGGCTGTGCAAATAGTAAACTCGACGACAGCAGTTCCGGCATCCTTACGGTAATAACCGCCACCAGGAGACAGTCGATTTGTCGTTTGCATAGCGTTGAACGTGAGAAAGGTCGATATCTCTGTTTGCACAAGAACTGCCCCAGAGATTGCTGCACCAGGAGTGACACCTAAATGAAGTTCAAATACTCGCTCTCGATCCATTGAACATATCTCTTTTATTGCTCGAATGATGCTTTATGGGGAAACTACAGATCGAAACCATGAGCTTATTTTCTTACAGCCCCTTAATTGGAGCTACTAAAGATTCCCAACTAGATATCGATTGTTGGAGCGATTTTGGTAAGCTCTGCTTTTCTAGATCGATAAATTGTGCCGCCGTAGATTGGCTTTGATAGGTTGTTGTCGGATAGTCAGCAACTGCGGCACTGGTGAGGTAGATCAAACCATTTAAGTTTGGAAATTGCCGATTTGCCAAGGTTTTTTTGAAAGCATTTAATCGATCGATTGATAATGTTTTAATCACTATTGGCGCGAATCTCGCCGTCGGTGAAGATTGATACCGAGTGATTTTGCCATCTTGAGTGAGGACAGTACTCATCATTCTACCCGTCAGATCGCCGGATGTACTACTGCGGAAAATTTCAGTAGCAGCCAGCGGTGCAATCTCGCCAAAGGTACCAAACGAAACGTTAATTTTTCGCTTCGCACCACTAGCGGTTTCATTTTGAGCGATCCGATCGGCGTTCTGATTGAGATGATAGAGATAGGTACGATCAGAACTAGTAACGATCGCTTGCCAGCCTTGAATCGCGATTTTAGGACAGGCTCGATTTGGTCGATAGATGCCCAGACAACCATCATAAGTTCTGGCTCTAACTTCGGTAATGCGGAGTTTTTCAGCCTGGATATTGGTTTCCTTTGCCACCTGTTGAATCAGTTTGCTGGCGACTGGTTGAGGTAGAATGCTACGTTCTGGATTTTCGAGTCGGAGTGTTTTACCAGTACGATCGCTCCGATAGTACCAGGTTTGGAGCTTATCGCTCACCTCAACCCGCCAACCAGGAACGATCGCCATCGTGCAAACTTCCTCAGCTTTGGACAATCCTAAACAGCCATCCGACCAATTCTGCTCGATCGCGCTCACCACGGCAATTTGAGCCACTCTAAACTGCTTTTTTACAGTTTGACGAATCGATTTAATTACCGCAGGTGTAGGAGTCTGATTTGCTTCACTGGGGCGGTTAGTTGGTTGGCTTAGGGCGGGAATATTTGCGGAGCCGATCGCGCTCGCAATTGTTAAACTCGCACAAATTATGGTCAGCCACAGTCTAGATTTTGAACGCGGAAATCGAGCTGAATACATATCTTCCACAAAAGGAGTTTCGAGGTTAAGCGGCGGATGATCCACCAGGCTATAGTTACTCTGACACTCGATCGATGATAAGAGTTTCCAGTTGGAGATTTTACCTGAGTCAATCAAGAAATTAATTAATCTCGATGAACTCAATCTCAAGGAAAACCAAATCAAGGCTTTGTCTGATTCGATCGTCATCGATCGAATCAGACAAAGCCTTGTCAACCTCAGCAAAGCCACCAAAATATCTCGTCAGCGTTTTTGCCAAATTTGCGCCGAGCAACAGTGCTGTAACTAATTTCTAGCTATGCTCGGGAAAATAATTTTTGGAGAAGTTAAATGCCGGATTGGTTTCAAGAATTTTTTGCTGAATCTGCGTAAAATTAGCAGGCTGAATCAACGATTGAGCCGTAAATACAGGCACAATCTGGCAGTTATAGTTCTTCTCCTTGCAGGTTTTTAGACTGAACATCTCAAACACTAATGGCAACTTTCCCCCGTACCTGCCGCTGTTCGATCTGGCGAATTGCCATCGGCACTTCGCTTAGACTGTAAGTCCGATCGATAAAAGGTGTGATTTTTCCAGCTTCAATCATCTCCTTTAAAATAATCAGATCCGAGCGATTGGGCTTCGCTATCAAACACTTCAGTTTTCGCCCCATAATTCTCGAAATTACCGAGCCGAATAACATCACCTGAAACAACCGCGAGATCGAACCACCGATGAGGACATAGGTACCGCCATCCTTCAAGATCGATCGATAGTCAAACACCGATCGATAGGCGGCTGCGTCCAGAATGAGGTCGTAATCCTGCCCATTTTTGGTGATATCTGTTTGAGTGTAGTCGATGATTTTGTCTGCACCGAGTGTTTTCATCATCTCCATCTTATTCGTACTGCATACTGCAGTCACCTCCGCCCCAAGTGCCTTGGCAATCTGCACCGCAAACGACCCTACGCCGCCCGATGCGCCATTGATTAATACCTTTTGACCAAATTTAATTTGACCACAGTCCCGCAGCCCCTGGAGCGCGGTCAGGGCTGCCCCAGGGACGGTTGCAGCTTGCTCGAATGAGATATTTGTAGGCGCGATCGCTAATGCCGCTTCGGTTGCACAGACATACTCAGCAAACGCACCGAAACCACATTCTGACAGATCCCCAAACACCTGATCACCCATCTGAAACTGCGTCACATCTTTGCCAACGCCTTCAACACATCCAGCGATATCCATGCCGAGGATCTGAATTTTAGGCTTGAGGATACCCCCGAACATCAGGCGAGTCAGGAATGGATCGCCGCGCATCAGACGCCAGTCGCCAGCATTGACAGAGGCAGCGCGAACTCGCACCAGTACGCCATTATTTGTGACTATGGGCTTGTCTACTTCTTGCAAGCTCAATACATCTGGTGAACCATATTCGGTCTGAACGATCGCTTTCATGTCTGTCAGCCTCTACAGCATCGACTTACACCGTAAGTATAACTTATGGTGTAAGTTTGTCAAGATGGAGATGTGAAAAAATGAGATAGTGAAAATGAGCAACTCAGATACCGCGCCCCAGATCCCGTTGAGTCGGGAACGGATCTTAATCGCGGCGATTCACCTCGCCGATAAGGGCGGGTTTGAATCGCTCTCGATGCGGAAAATTGCCCAGGAGTTGGGCGTTCAGGCGATGTCGCTGTACAACCATGTGGCGAATAAGGACGACTTGCTCGATGGTATTGTGGATATTGTCATCGGCGAGATTGAGGTGCCCGATCTTGCTGTTGACTGGAAGACGGCGATGCGGCAGCGGGCGCACTCTGCCCGTGAGGTGCTGTTGCTCCACCCCTGGGCGACGATGCCGATCGTGTCACGGATTAATGTGGGACCAGCGATGTTACGCTATATAGATGCTACCCTGGGCTGTCTCTGCGAAGCGGGCTTTTCGTTCGAGATGGTCGATCGAGCCTGGAATGCGATCGATAGTCACATCTACGGATTCACGCTTCAGGAGCTAAATTTTCCGATCGAGACTACCGAATATGCCAAGGTAGCGCAGGAATATATTCCGAACATTCCCGCTGACAAATACCCCTATATGAATCGGCTAACGCATCACATCATCGACGGACATTATGATGGCATTGCTGACTTCAATTTTGGTCTCGAATTGATTCTCGATGGACTCGATAAGTTGCGAAACAACGCCTGATTATCGATTCACGCGCAGTATCTTTTATGTAACTCCCCTACTCATTTTTCGATTCGAGTTGGACAGCTATTTTATCAGTTTGTCCAAAAGCGATGCGGAGAAATGGCGGAGCCACAAAAGTCGTCAAAATCACCATGATAATAATCGACACCTGCAATGGCTTATCCAAAATGCCGCTGGCAGCACCGATTCCAGCAAATACCAAGCCAACTTCACCACGAGGAATCATTCCTACTCCGATCGCCCAGCGATTAATGCCTGGTATTCCAAATACCGCCCAACCTGTGACTAATTTACCAAAAACAGCGATCGCCACTAAGAAGACGGCAATTAATAATCCCGCCCGATTTTCTGGTACCGTAGGGTTCAAAACGCCCAGATCTGCCCGTGCGCCAACAGTTACAAAAAAGATCGGCACGAAGAGATCGGCGATCGGTTTAATTAGTTCGTCTAACTCACTGCGAGCATCGCTTTCATCTAACACTAACCCAGCGGCAAATGCGCCCAAAATTGCTTCGAGATGAATGGCATTGCCTAAAAATGCCATGAAAAAAGCAAAGATAAATGCCGGAATAATTATATTGCCACGAGTTTCGAGCTTCTCAACGATCGAGGTAAACGCTGTATTAAAAAAGCCCCCCAACAAAATCGAACCAATCAGAAAAGCAGTCGCACTGACGATTAAATAGATAACGTTAGTAATGTCAATCTCACCAGTTTTTGCAAGACTAGCAACTACCGCCAGGACGATAATTCCCAACACATCATCAATTACCGCCGCACCGACAATAATTTGACCTTCTTTAGATTTTAATTGCCCTAACTCCGATAAAACCTTCGACGTAATCCCGATACTAGTTGCCGTTAATGCCGCCCCAGCAAAAATCGCCGGAATTGCCGCCACATGGAAGATCGCCATCAGCCCCGCAGTCCCCGCAGCAAAGGGCACCGCCACCCCTATACAGGCAACGACAACAGCTTGAATCCCCACTTCTTTGAGTTGGCGCAAATCGGATTCTAGCCCAATTTCAAACAGCAGGATAATTACTCCGAGTTCGGCGAGCACTGAAATCACTTCGCTCTGAGCCTCAAATACAGTAGTGAGCGCGGCGGGTGAAAGGTGATTGAGTGCTTGGAGTGCCGTCATTAGCACCGAATCCGCTGCAGATAGTCCACCTTCTGGGAAAATAGTCAGATGTAGAGCCGAAACGCCCACAACCACACCTGCCACCAACTCCCCCAGCACAGGCGGAAAATCTAGTCGCTTTGCCACTTCTGAGCCGATTTTACTGGCGATAAAGATTGTTACTAAAGTTAGCAGTACTCCAGACAAAATGATGGGAGAGTATTCTGCGGCGACTGTCGCAAGTAATGGTGACGGCATCATTGGGGTGATACCACCACTCCACAAGGTAAGGGTGTCGTTCAAAAACATAGATTAAATGTTCTAAAGATAGAGGAATAGAAAGAGCAACCGATCTCTAGTTAATTTTATGGGCATTCAGCCGATCGCGATCCTAGATCGCCCAGTAACTACTCTTTATCGTGGCACTCTCGATCAAAATTTGGTGAGATTGCGATCGAAAGATCCAGTAGTTCGATCGAAGACAGGCTCTTTCTAAAGTCAAACTACTATCTAAATACTTTTTTGATATCGATCTCATCTGCTATTCTAAGATAGTTTATTGACTTTTTCTAATAAAATACGATCTGATATGGACTTTATTCTATGCTTCACATAGATAGCAGTAATCAATTAATGGTTGGTCGGCAAAAATCATAAAATCTTGAAAATTCGTAATTATAGAGAAAATTCACATAACTATTGCACGTATTCAGTTTTGGATGGACGAGAGGAAGTTTTGTTTGTCGATCAAGGTATGATGTTAGTTGCTAAATTATTCAATTAAATTGGAGATAGTCTAGAATAGCGGCATATTCTCGATCTCCAAAGATTAGCAACCTTATATTTGTTAAATCACTCATAAATTATGCGAATTTTTAGGATTTTAAAATCTCTAATCTCTGAAGATGAAAATTTTTTACATGGTTTAGAGATTATTGAAGGCTGGGTTTCTAAGATCCTGTCGATTGGGATGATTTTAGTGACTTTTATTGCTATCTTCCAGTTAGGCTATTCTTTGTATGAAACACTTGTCGAAACAATATATCAGCATAATCAGGCAAGTTTTAATGCAGAATTATTTCAACTATTCGGATTATTCTTGAATGTTTTGATTGCCCTAGAAATTCTAGAAAATATCACAGCTTACTTAAAGAAACATGTCGTCCAAGTCGAGCTAGTATTAGTTACTTCTCTCATCGCCGTCTCTAGAAAAATTATTATTTTAGACTTAGAGAAGAAAGACAGTAACGATCTAATTGCTCTTGCCGTCGCTGTTTTCTCACTATCAATCAGTTATCTCCTCATTCGGCAAGCTAACAGTAAAAATCATTAGTTATAACGTCAGTTCATGAACAAAAATACCCGATATCTTCAAGACATCGGGTATTTTTTAGATTCTTAAACTACACAAGACAAACTAAAAACTTCCAGATTTAGTTATTTCTGCGGGCGAGTACTTATCAGAAAAGCGGCTGTGAACATCTGTTGTCTCCTTCACAAAACCAGCATAGGCTTCCATACTGTGTTCGCTTAGATCTAAACCCATCA
>NZ_JANOJV010000244.1:0-18128 GCF_031418915.1 Chamaesiphon sp. VAR_48_metabat_135_sub
GTGACTGGTGCTATTGATATTGCTGGCAAAAAGGACGAAACTTTTAGTGCGATTTTTAGCTCTGTAGAAACGGGTACCGTTGGAATTGGGGGTAATATTAACATCAATGCTGGTTCTTTCTTATTACGAGATGGTGCTCAACTGGTAGCCTCAACTGCGGGAAAAGGGAATGCAGGGAATATCGCAGTAACAGCTAAAGAGGCTGTTTTCCTCGTCAATGGTGATATTCTCAGTACAGTGCAAGCAGGGGGTGTTGGCAAAAGTGGTACGATCGACATTGATGCGGGTTCTTTATCCCTCAAAAATAGTGCTCAACTAGCAACTATTACTCGTAAGGCATCTACGACCCAGCCAGCCGGACGAGGAGATGCAGGTAATGTTAAAGTCAAAGTCTCTGGTGCTGTCGATATTTCTGGTCAAAAAGACGGGGTCGCCAGCGCGATTTTCAGTTTTGTAGACACAGGGGCAAAAGGTCATGGAGGTAATATTACCATTGAGGCTGGTTCCTTCTCGTTGCGAGACGGTGCGCAACTTCAAGCCTCAACTTATGGAATCGGGAATGCCGGAAATGTTACATTGACAGCAAAAGAGGCTGTTTCTCTTACAGATGCTAGTATTTTTAGTCAGGTAGGAATCGGGGGTGTGGGCAAAGGCGGTACTATTACCATCAATGCTAATTCGCTCTCCCTCAAAGATGGTGCTCAACTGCTAGCCGTTGCTCGTGGTGCATCCGCAACTGGGGCAGCAGGAAAAGGAGATGCAGGCAATGTTAATATCAAAGTGACTGGTGCTGTCGATATTGCTGGTTCAAATGACACATTGTTAAGCGGGATTAGCAGCTCTGTAGAAACTGGAACGAAAGGTAATGGCGGCAATATTACTATTGATGCTGGTTCTTTCTCGTTACGAGATGGTGCTCAACTTGAAGCAGCAACTTCCGGAAAAGGGAATGCGGGTAATGTGATCCTGACGACTAAAGATGCTGTTTCCCTTGCGAGTAGATCTAATATCTTTAGCACAGTAGAAAGAGGCGGTGTCGGCAAAGGCGGTAATATTGATATTAATGCTGGTTCCCTCTCTCTCAAAGATGGTGCTCAACTACAAACCGTTACTCGTGGTGCCTCTACTACCAATCCTATCGCAGGACAAGGGGATGCAGGCAATATTAATGTCAAAGTTGCTGGTGGTGTGGATCTTTCTGGTACAAAGGACGGATTTGTCAGTGTGATGGGTAGTCTGGTGAGCACAGGGACAAAAGGTAATGGGGGTAATATCACTATTGATGCTGGTTCTCTATCTTTACGAGATGGTGCGTTCCTTGCAGCTTCAACTTTTGGAACGGGGAATGCGGGTACGATTAAAGTTAATACTAGCGATTTTGTCACTCTTTCTGGCAAGAGTGGCAACTTGAATAGTGGCTTGTTTGTTAACTCTCAAAGCCTAACTGGTAGTGCTGGCGATATTATTGTGACCTCCCCCAAAATAACTTTAGATAATAGTGGCATAATTAGCGCAGCATCTCTGTCTGGTAACGGTGGTAATATCACCATCGGCGGGAAACTCAAAGGTGAATCTGGTTTCAATCGAGGTAGTAAGATCGACATTAGCAAATTCACCCCAACTGACTTACTCATCCTCCGTCGTGGTGGTTCTATTTCTACAAATGCGGAAGGAAATGCTCAAGAAGGTGGCAATGGTGGGAATATCAACATCAATTCAAACTTAATCGTCGCCCTCCCCAAAGAAAACAGCGATATTTCCGCCAACGCGGTCAAAGGTAAGGGTGGTAATGTCAATATCGATTCCCAAGGGCTATTTGGCATCCAATTCCGCGCCCAGCCAAGCGATGGTAGCGATATTACCGCCAGTTCGACCTTCGGACAGAGTGGAATTGTCAGCATTGATACTCCAGGTACAGATCCAGGGCGAGATAAAGGCGAACTTAAAGCTGCACCCAATGATGCGAGTAAGCAAATTTCCCAAGCCTGTAGTGCGAGCCAACGGGATAACAAGTTCTATATCATCGGACGCGGCGGACACCCGCCCAATGCTGAAGATCCCCTCACCAGTGAGGTAGTTTGGCTCGATCCTCGTGCGGCGAGGACGCAGCCTGTGGCTAGTAATGTGAGAGATCGAACCACCCGTAAATTGGCACCACCTGCTGTGGGTTGGGTCTTTGATGGGAAGGGAAAAGTGACACTAGTAGCAGCTCAGACGGAAGGATCTCCTACTGGAACCAGGGTTGTTTGTCCTAATGAGGGAAAATAAGTTGAAAGTTAAAAATAAGTACTAAGTAATAGGGCGGAAGATTTGGTACAAAGCGGGACTATATAATATTTGTATCTAAATTTCTCCGATTAATTGGCATCACTTAAAAATCCGGCTATTATGTATTCCATAATACCGGATCGGTCTAAGTTCTCGAATTAACTTACAAATCATCCTTATGTTTTACCGTTATCTTGTCCCCATTTTCTTAATCGCTACCAGCGTAATTGTGTCTCCTCCTCAAGTAGACGCAATACGTGAAGCTAGGGCAATTTTACCAAGAGACGTAGGCGCGATCGGTAAAAAAACTGTAGTCAGAATCGAAGCACCAAATGGTAGTTTTGGTTCTGGTGTGATTATCGGTCGAGTAGAAAGAGGTAACCGCAATATTTATATGGTCTTGACCGCCGCTCACGTGGTAGCTTCACCCAGACTGAGTTATCAACTTGTCGCTCCCAGACCGCTGAATTCATCACCCCAAAGACCAAAACCCAGGTTTGAAATTTCGGCGCGCAATATTCAGATCCTCCCGCGTGTCGATCTTGCGTTAGTTTCCTTCGAGAGCAACTTAACTTTTGCCATTGGGACGATTGGTAATTCTGCCTATGTAGATGAAGGTAGTCCCGTTTATGTGGCGGGTTTTCCTCAGCCAGGGAGAGCGATTCCGACGGTTACTTATCAATTTACGGGCGGGATGGTTTCTTCGCGTTTAGATGGCGATGAAGACAACTCCCGTGCTAGTAATAACGGCTACGATATAGCTTATACTAGCGTCACCAGAGCGGGGATGAGTGGTGGCCCAGTATTCGATGCCGCAGCAAGAATTGTCGCGATTCACGGACGAGGAGATCGCAATATTCAGACCACTGTAGATACTAGTAGTGAATTTGGCGGGTCGGTCAAGACTGGAATTAATTTAGGGATTCCGATTCAAGCTTTCTTGAAATTATATCCTAGTGCCAGGACAACTATTGGTGTGAGATTGGATTTATCTCCTGTTAATTATCTCATCACTGATAATTCTGGCACGATCGGGACTTCTAATAAAAGATTTGCTAAGAAATTGCGCACTAGAAATCCCGATGTGCCGATTGTGGATGTTACTAAGGTGGATGAGGCGACGGAAGAATAGGGGTCTGTGGGTGTTGGGGTGTTGGAGAAATGATGAGTATTTCCTTTACCCTTTACCCCAATTCTCAACTATCGCTGTAACTGACAACTACTGAATTCCCGCAAATAGCCAACTAATTGCGATGCCTAAGATCGAACCAGCGATGACTTGGACGGGAGTATGCCCTAATAATTCTTTGAGCTTTTCTTCGTTGAATTTGTGATCGTCGGAAAATAATTCGTCGATCATTTGATTGAGAATGCGGGCTTGTTTGCCTGCGGCTTGACGAACTCCAGCAGCATCATACATCACCACGATCGCAAAAATTGTCGCGATCGCAAATTCGGCACTCTTCCAACCCAAGCTTTCCCCTACTCCAGCGGCGAGAGCGGTAACTAGGGCTGAATGAGCACTAGGCATCCCACCTGTGGTTGTCAAGACTTTGACACTAAATTTACCATTTTGAATTAGATCGATAATCAGTTTGAGCACCTGAGCGATTAGACAAGCAGCAATTGCTACTAGCAAAGTCCGGTTATCCAGAATTTGACTGATATCGTTAATGATCTGGGTTGTTTTACTAACCACGCAAATGACCTAAGGGGAAGAAAGGACTGAAGCAGTATTTAAACGAAGTCGGTAGCGATGCCCTGGGCCTGTCGTTGGCGCAGCCTCTCCTTCAGGCGAAGGGTCAGGAGTAAGGAACTTAAACCTGTGACTTTTGTTAATTTTTCCGAGCGGTAATATAGTCAGCTAGAGCCTGAAGTGGCCTAGCTCGATCGCCGAATTCGGCCAAAATAGTTTTAGCTTCAGCTACCAGTTTATCAGCTTGACGTTTGGATTCTTCTAATCCCCATAGTTTGGGGTATGTAGCTTTTTGAGCTTCTAAATCTTTGCCTGCTGTTTTGCCTAATTCAGCTTGGGTAGCCGTAATATCCAGGATATCATCGATAATCTGGAAAGCTAACCCAATATTGAGCGCGAACTTATCTAACTTCTCGATTTCTGCGTCCGTTGCTCCGCCTAAGATCGCGCCACAAACAACCGAAGATTTAAACAGCGCACCAGTTTTGTGATTGTGGATATAGGTGAGCGTCTCCACGGAAATATCTTGACCTTCAGATTCTAAATCTACCACTTGTCCGCCGACTAAACCATCAGCTCCAACGGCTCTAGCTAAATGAGCGATCGATTTCAGGACTCGATCGGCACTCACTCCTTGAGTCTGAGTAGCGATATACTCAAACGCATAAGCGAGCAATCCATCCCCCGCGAGGATCGCGATGTCTTCCCCATATACTTTATGGTTTGTCAGTTTACCCCGTCGATAATCATCGTTATCCATCGCGGGTAAATCATCGTGAATCAGCGACATCGTATGAATCATTTCCAGCGCACAAGCCATCGGTATCGCTAAATCTGGATTACCGCCGATTGCTTCGCAACTAGCCAGACACAAAATCGGGCGCAACCGCTTGCCACCAGCCAGCAATGAGTACCTCATCGCTGCATAGATTGTATCGGGGTAGGCGGGGCGTACAGCCGCATCTAGAGCTGCTTCTACCAGCGGCTGTCGATCGGCTAGATATCCAGCTAAATCGAAAGCACTTGTTGTCGGTGTCAAGTCTTGGATACTAGTCATTGGTGCGAGAGAGTGAAGAGCGAGATCTTTACCTCGATTCCGCAAAGCGGAGGCTGCGCTAACGAGTCAAAATCCTTGTCTCAACTATTTTACGAGGATTTGGTTCTTTTTAGTGAATAGTCAATAGTGGACATTCTGAGATCTCAGCTTTGCAAGGTCTAGGTTTCAGACTCATTTACCTAATCAATAATCGATCGATCCCAAAGGCTAAACCCGCGCTGACTAAGGGAACGGAGAGATTGTCTAAACCCCATTGGGCGATCGATTCTACGGCTGTTGCGGCAATTGCAACGGGAATTCCGACGATCCAGGTTTGCCAAATGTTACCTTGGACGCTAAATAATACGATCGACACGATCGCATAACTAACTAGTAACATTGTTAAAGTCCCTTCCCAGCTTTTAGTATTTCCCAGGATAGTATAGGGATGCTTGCCAAATTTCTGACCAATAATCGCCGCCAAACCATCGCCCCAAGCCATAATCAGAATTCCAATTACCCCATAGTGGGGTAGATTTAGCTGCCAAAATATCGCTGTCAAAATGCCAATACTAACAGCGTAAAAAAATGTCCCCAAACTCTTACGTCCAACGCTATTTACCCCTGGTAAAATGGGGAAGCGATAGGAAGCGAGCGTAATTATTCCGGCTAATACCGCCGATGTAATTCCCACCCACACAGGTAACTGGAGCAACCAAGCAATAAGCATCACATTCCCCGTACCGATATGCACTACCTTGCGGACATGTTCGGGTTTGGTGTCGGTATAGCGATGTAACAATTCGGCGGTGAGGACGATCGAGCCAACATATACTGGAACTGTCGCAATCCGCAACCAGAGATTAGATTCGGCGAAAAATGTTTGCATATGAAAAAAAGTTTAATTCGATCGATCCGCATTTACCAACAGTTTATTTCTAGTTTATTGCCACCTAGTTGTCGATTTACGCCGACTTGCTCCCAATATGCCGTAGAAGCGATCGACAGGTTTGGTACAATCAAAGGCAGTTATCTAGCCACCATGCGGATTTGTCGCTGCCATCCCTTCCATCCTGGCGGTTACGATCCCATCCCCGAAATCTCTAATAATAGCAACAGATCCGATCGAGACTGATTTTGGATTTTGGATTAAAAATCGGGCGTTGCTGAACATAGGTGTAATTTTATGTCTTTGCAACAGCTATCCTCTTCTCCCCGCTCCCCGCTGTCTTGATTCGCTGTCTTGTCGTTTTTTTATTCGGGGGTTCCCCCCGAATAAAAACGCCGCTAAACCGTCGGGGAACCCGACGAGCGCGAATCGCTCCCCCCTCCCCCCTAAATGTAGCCCTATCGTCAAGTACCCATCCAAGAATGTGGAGAGCCGCTAGTTGCAATTCCCCTACAGTTATTTGCTGTCGAGACACCACACCCCTATATGAAATGTGGCGCGGATTACGAGGGTAAATCACCTTATTATCTCCGCCAGGGGGTACTCGATCGCGTAATTCAGGCGCAAGAGCGATTGCAGCAACTACACCCAGATTGGCAGATTCAGATTTTTGATGCTTATCGTCCGGTGGAGGTGCAGCAGTATATGGTAGATTATACTTTCAGGCAGGTAGTAGCCGATCGCAACTTAGATTTAGACAAACTTTCAGCTCTAGAGACAGAGAAAATTTTTCAGGATGTGTATAAAATTTGGGCAATTCCGAGTTTCGATCTAGAGACACCACCACCCCATAGTACGGGTGCCGCGATCGATATTACCATAGTAGACAAGCATGGTAAACCGATCGAAATGGGTTCGCCGATCGATGAAATGTCCGATCGATCGTTACCAGAATATTTTGCTAAATCTGAAGATCCTGTCGCGCGAAAATACCACCATAATCGCCAACTTTTATGTCAAGTTATGACTTATGCTGGATTTCATCGTCACCCTGATGAATGGTGGCATTTCTCGATCGGCGACCAACTCTGGGCATGGTTAAATAACAAAAGCGATCCCCAGCACCCCATTCCAGCTTATTATGGAAGAGCAATCTAGTAAATATTTGCTAGATTGAGTAACAAATAACGAACAACAAATTCCATGAGTGTCTTTGTCTTATTATTTAATGCGCGAACTGATAATGAGGGGATTTATTCGACTCAAGTTGGCGATCGAAATGTGATCCTAATGTTTGCACAAGAGGATGATGCCCTGCGTTATGCCGATCAATTAGAAGCAGAAGACTTCCCTAAACCCACGGTAGAAGGGATCGATCCCGAAGAAATCGAAGAGTTTTGTCAAGACTCCGATTATGACTGCATCCTGGTGACAGCCGAAATGTTGGTGACTCCACCTTCTCAAAATTTGGAAGAAACAGATTGGCAACCAGAAGGACGCAAACAATCTCGATCTGATGATAAACCCGGCGATGATAGCATCGATCTCGAAGCCATGCGGAAACGACTAGAAAGGCTGTTATAGAAACCCTTTGAGACCTTTTTTTAAACCCTTGCGAAAGAGCATTTCCATCTAAACTCATACTAAATCTACAATTGGGCTAAAAGTCTCTTCTGACAAGGATTACAGCATAGATTTCATCAAAATCTTGGCTAGCAAGAGATGAGATCTGAAGACGTAAGCTCATGAGTTAATCAATTTGGCGCGTTTCTGTTCCCATCAGCTATCTGGAACCTCGACTGGCTCGCCACTTTCGAGTCCTTCAATTAACATTTCTTCAAGCTGTTCTCGCTCTCGATCGAGCAGGTTACACAAATAATCCTCAGCCGTGTGAAATCCATTTTTGCAGTTTGACGATCGAGGAAGATTTGTAGATCTTTCAGACACAGAGAATGTAATTATGCTCATAGACTTGGAGAAAGCCAATGCCACCAGATCCATGATTCTATCTTAAACGAATTACCTGCTATGCTTCTGACTATATCTACCACTCATCAGCCCGCCACAGATCTAGGATATCTACTATTCAAGCATCCAGATAAATGTCAGGCGTTCAATCTTTCCTTTGGTACGGCGCAGGTATTTTATCCCGAAGCGAGCGAGACTAAATGCACAGCGGCTCTGGTACTGGATATTAACCCCATCGATCTCGCCAGAGGTAAAGCAGGCGCGAACAGACAGACATTAGAAGCATACGTTAGCGATCGACCCTATGCTGCATCATCTTTTCTGAGTGTAGCGATCTCCCAGGTCTTTCGATCGGCGATGACGGGTAATTGTAAGGATCGACAGGAGTTAGCCGATACAGCAATTCCTCTAGTTGCCAGGATTCCGGTATTGCCCAGTCGGGGGCGAGAAGGCTTTCTACGGGGCTTATTTGAACCTTTAGGTTATCAGGTAAATGTCCGCCGTTTAGCACTGGATGAAACGTTTCCTGATTGGGGGAATAGTTCTTATTTTGATGTTGAGTTAACTCATACGATTAAGCTCTCTGAATTACTCAGTCATCTCCATGTAATGATTCCGGTGTTGGATGATGATAAGCATTACTACGTCAACGAAGATGAGATTGAGAAATTGCTCCGTCATGGTGAAGGTTGGCTCGGAACTCATCCACTCAAGGCGGAAATTACCAGTCGTTATCTCAAACGTCAGCGCGGTTTGACTCGCGATGCTTTGGCACAAATTGCGGTGGAAGAAGTAGCGGTAGAAACGCCAGAGCAAGAGACGCAAGAAGACATGATCGAAAAGCCGATGAGTCTCAATCAACAGCGGATGGAAACCGTTGTCGCGACACTAAAAGCCAACGGCGTTGAAAAGATTGTCGATCTGGGTTGTGGTGAAGGGAAGCTGCTGAAACTATTACTCAAAGAACCAAGTTTCCAATCTATTTTAGGGATGGATGTCACTTATCGATCGCTCGAAATTGCTCGAGAGCGAGTACTCGATAAATTACCTACCCATCAACAAGGAAGGTTGCAATTAATTCAAGGCTCTTTGAATTATCGCGATGCGCGAATTGCTGGCTATGATGCAGCGACAGTAATTGAAGTCATCGAACATATGGAACTCGATCGATTAGCCGCCTTCGAGCGAGTACTATTTGAATTTGCCAAGCCTAGAATCGCGCTCGTCACTACGCCAAATATCGAGTATAACGTCAAATTCGAGAATCTCCCTGTAGGTAAACTCCGCCATCCCGATCATCGATTTGAATGGACGCGATCTGAATTTCAAACTTGGGCGCAGGCAATTTCTAACAAGTATAAATATAGTGTAGAATTTGGATCGATTGGCGCGATCGATGCTGAATTTGGTTCGCCAACACAGATGGCAATATTTACAGCTAAATAAATGTCAACCACCTCAAAATCCCAAGTAGTAGGGGCAATTCATGAATTGCCCCTACTACTTGGGCGATAGTGGAAAAGTTTCAAGTTATTTAATCCACAATTGTAACTCGAGTTAGAAGAATTTGGTAACGGCACAATCACCAACCAGGCACACCTTAGAAAACGGCACAAACCAATTGCAGCTTGTGACTAAGCCTTGAATAATTTCCCAAAGTTGAGGATTGTAGGAAACATTTAACTCGTTTATACATAGATCGAACTTACAAACATAGCAAATCCACTCTCGACAGTTAATAAAATTTCGTAAACGACGAGGATAACTCGAATCGATTTGCTTGCGAATGGAATTTTCCACGCTTACCCACAGTTGTGATTCAATATCGCTACCAATCTGCTCTCTAATAGAACAATTTAGCTGAAGTAGTAACTTATCTGTAAAAGTTTCTGCTAATCTCAATCCAAGTTGATACTTGAGCCTGGTTTCCTCTGTGCGCGACAACTGATGCTCTACCCTAATTCCACAATTATATTCATCACTCTCAACTAATTTGTATTTTAAAAAAGTGTCGATTATCCTACTTGGCTGAGAAGAAAACTGGATAGTTGGTTGGGTCAATTCCAAAAAAAATAAATTTGGTTAATGCTATTAGTGGCACGATCTCGATCGATAAGTTCGGGCTGATTTAATATTACGCTCCACTTTTCTACATAATCAGCAGCTAAATTCATTACAATTGCACAACATCTCCTAGCAACAGAACTGAAATTACCATCAACAACATTCCAGCCGCAATATCTAAAGTTTGAGGTGATAATACCTTCGCCAGATAACGCCCTAACAATACCCCGACCAAACTAGTCGCAATTAAAGCCGATCCCGCGCCAATAAAGACAATCCACGGTGAGCCAGATTGGGCACTCAATAGCAGTGTTGCTAATTGAGTTTTGTCGCCCATCTCCGCTAGAAAAATGGTAATAAACGTCGAAAAGAAAGTACTCCACATTCCAGCTTTTTGACTGTCTGATGTAGGTACATTTTCTAGTGGCTCTACGGCTAGATCGTTGGCTGGAATTTCTGGCGGGGAAGGACTAGTCACGGGATGTCTGAAATATAGCTAAGTTTTAATATTTTCTCATATCAACAAGCAAAGGTCGAGATT
This sequence comes from Chamaesiphon sp. VAR_48_metabat_135_sub, assembly GCF_031418915.1. NCBI lineage: Bacteria > Bacillati > Cyanobacteriota > Cyanophyceae > Gomontiellales > Chamaesiphonaceae > Chamaesiphon > Chamaesiphon sp. VAR_48_metabat_135_sub. The sequence goes on from NZ_JANOJV010000244.1 coordinate 10,463, forward strand.
AGAGCCAAATCCCCAATTCTTTGTCAAAGCGAATCGCTTCTAAACTCCGTTCTCCATAGACACCTTCGATCTGTTCGCGACAGCAGGCGATTGCAAAATCATTCAAATCCTCTGGCTCGATCCCAAACATCGCCACAAAGGTATCTTCCTGCACCCGACAGAAAGCGGGACGAGCTTCGTAGATATTACATGCACGGGTATCTTTATCGAGATTGATACACCAACCATCCTCCCCTACCATGCTCAGATAGACGGCTAGCTGCTCTGGTGGTAAATACTCTTCCAAATCCGGTCGATCGCTCGGATCTAAGTTGCAGCAAGCCCCACACTGCTTTACACACTGCCATGTAGCCATATTTTGGTTCGTCAGTTATTGCTTATCTAGTCTATTCGGTATTTAACCTAAGTTGCTAGTTATAGGTTGTTAGTGGGATGGGTGTTATGTTTTAGCTGTTAGGTTTTAGGTTTTATCCATCGCTAATACCCAATACCCAAATCTTTAACATTTGTTATAACTAGCAACTTGCGGTATTTACGTCGATTCACACGATTACCTAACTACAGAAGTAGATCCGCATAAAATTTGCAATACTATAAAGTAGCTAAAACTTAGACGGTGAGTAGCACCAACTCTAAAAAATTCACCCCTAAAGCCTAAAGCCTAAAACCCAAAGCCTCGTTCCATGTACTTTTGTAAACTAAATTAATTTAATCGGGCTAGACATAGGTAAAATTGGATCGCCGATCCTGTAGGCTAGCTAGTAAATTTAAATCTATTTTTGCGAGGAAATATGGACTTTTTGAGCGGTATTGTTGATAGCGTACTCAGTATTAACTGGGAAGTAATCGCCCAACTGTCAATGGTGGCAATGATTATGATTGCTGGCCCAGTCGTGGTATTCTTGCTCGCAGCTCTACGCGGTAATCTATAGCAACGAGTGGCTAGTGACTAGTTATTGTGATGTCAGTCTCTAGCCGCTAACCTGCTTTAGCAAGTATTTCGATCTGTCGATCGATTAAATCCACTCCTTCCGACACGTTGTTAATTTCCTGTAGATGCGTGCGTAGCTCTGATGCGCCTGAAAATCCCTTGGCGTACCAGGTGAGATGCTTCCTAGCTTGAAAGATGCCTCGATCGCCTTTATATAAGTACAAGTTTTGTAGATGTTCTTTAGCACATTCTAATCTGGCGATCGAACTAGGCGATGGTAATAGTTCGCCAGTTTTGAGAAAATGGTCGATTTCGCCGACTAGAAAGGGGTAGCCGAGGGTGCCGCGCGAACACATTACGCCATCGGCTCCAGTTTGAGCTAGACAGGCAACAGCAGATTCTACTGAGAAGATATCCCCATTGGCAATTACCGGAATCGATAGTACTTCTTTAACTTGGCGAATCCAGTCCCACTTTGCCGTACCACTATAGCCTTGGGCACGGGTACGAGCGTGGATCGTGATCATCTGTGCGCCAGCATCCTGCATCCGTCGGGCAAAATCTAGAATATTAATTTCATCATCAGACCAACCGATGCGAGTTTTCACCGTTACGGGAATATTAACAGCATTTACGACGGCTGTGACGATCGCCACTGCGGTATTAGGATCGCGGAGTAGTGAAGAACCACCGCCATTTTTAGTGATTTTATTTACTGGACATCCCATGTTAATATCGATCGTCTGTGCGCCTTGCTCGACGGCTATTTGAGCCGCTTCACCTAGAAAATCGGGACGACAATCGAATAGTTGGATACTAATCGGACGTTCGTTCTCATCGATTTCCATAATGCGCGGAATTTCCGTGAGATGTCGCAAACTCGAAGCCTGCACCATCTCGGTATACATCATCGAATCGGGCGCATATCGCCGCACCAAGCGACGAAAAACCAAATCTGTGACTCCAGACAAGGGCGACTGAAAGACGCGGCTGTGGAGGGTGATAGAGCCGATTTTGAGTGGTGTGGGTTTCAATGGTGGGGTGTTGGGGTGTGGGGGTGTGGGGGTGTGGGGGTGTTGGGGTGTTGGGGTGTGGGGGTGTGGGGGTTTCTTACTCCGTCACTCCCTTTACGGTGGTACAGCCTACCCCCTACCCTCTACCCTCATACCCCCTAAATAAAATACAGTCGATCTGAGTCGCAGCATCCTGTTGTAAAATTCAACATAACTAAGGTAATTATCAATTATCAATTCTTGAATGAAGCGTCGCCAATTTCTGCAATATAGTACTCTCACCGCAGCAGGTTTGACCTTTGCCGCTTGTACCAATCAGGGGAGTACGCATTTTACTCAACCACCAGTTAACTTTGGGAAGTTGGAAAAAACCGATCTCCAGATTGGGATTGTTTCTAGTTTAGACTGTCTACCGTTGGTAGTTGCTAAAGAAAAAGGGATGTTCAAGAAGTATGGCTTGAATGTCACACTAGTAAAACAGCCAACATGGGAGCAAGTCCAACAAGAATTGCATAGTGGTAAATTAGATGCAGCCCAAACTTTGTTTGCGATGCCGCTATGGGAATATTTTGGCAAAGGTGGCAAATCTAGAGCACAAGATGAAGATAGCGATCGGGATAGGAAAAGTCGCAACAAAGAAAAAGGGAAAAGCAAAGGTAATGCTAATGCTAATACAGTCGCTTTGATGGGGCTAAATATCAACGGTAATAGTATTAGTTTGAGTGAGGTTGCTTGGAAGGGTGGATTGAGACCACGCCAAACTTATAATAGTCTCAAAGAATTACAAGAAGGATATAATAAGTTTTTTCGCGAGTTGAAGAAACCGCCAGGATTTGCAATCGCCCATCCCGCTGCAATGGCAAACTATACCACAAGGTATTGGCTGGGAACAATGGGTATCGATGCCGAACGAGATCTGAAATTTCAGGTATTAGCTCCCGATGCTATTACCGCAGGTTTAGATAATGGCAATATTATCGGTTATGCCACTGACGAACTTTTCAATCAACAAACTATCGCCGATAAAAAATCATTTACAGCTTATCTCGATCGAGATATTTGGCATGGACATCCTGAAAAAATTCTCGCCAGTCTCGATACTTGGCTCAAGGATTATCCGATTACTGCTAGAGCCATGATGGCAGCAGTATTAGAGGCTTGTCAATATTGTGATAATCTGGAAAATGTGACTACACTTGCGCCAGTTTTAGGTAAATCTGAATATACCAATCCAGGCACTAATAAAAATTGGCAAAAGATTCTGGCAGGTAGCTATAACTATGGTGGATTAGATGGTAAACCAGTAGTGATGAAAGTTCCTGATTTTCAAGTCTTTCACTTTCAAGCAACTAACTATCTCAAACAACCCAATCATGCTAACTTTCTCTGGCACTCTCATGCCACTTGGGTGCTAACACAGATGGTCCGTTGGCAACAGCAGAAACTGACTGATTATCCCAAAAATGATGATGCTATAATTAAACAGCTATATCCCACAGAAGTTTATGCAAATGTAGCCAAGTCTTTTTGGTTAAATATGCCCAAAGGACAACTTAAAATCGAACAGCCAGAAATGTTTATCGATCGAGTCGCTTTCGATCCAAATAAGCCGCTGGAATATCTGAACGGGTTTGAGCTGAGAGCGTAAGTTAAGTAATAAGTAATAAGTAAGATGATTAAACTTTATGGTGGTGCTCGGAGTCGGGCTTCGATCGTGCGATGGTATTTAGAAGAGTTGGCGATTCCTTATGAATTTATTTTGTTGGACATGTCAACAGGCGAACATCTTCAACCAGATTTTCTGAAGTTAAATCCGTTTGGGAAAGTGCCGACAATTGTCGATGGAGATTTCGCGCTATTTGAATCTGGGGCGATTTTACTATATCTCAACCAAAAGTATGGTGGTAAAGAACTATCGAACGAACAACAAGCAATCTTCTATCAATGGATATTATTTGGTAATTCGACTCTAGCAACTGGGATCTTTGTCGAAGCCAGTCGAGAAAAAGAATTGCCTAGATTAATGGCTCCTCTGAATGAGATTTTGAGCAAACATCCCTATATTTTAGGTGATGAATTTACTGTCGCAGATATCGCCGTCGGTTCGATTTTGATATATATACCGTTAATGCTCAAACTAGATTTGTCAGCATATCCAGCGATCGTTAATTACATTAGATCGCTATCTAGTCGCCCCGCTTGTAAAGTGGGAATGTCTTGAATTAGTTGAAAGCGAAAAGTGCGGTCTTGGGGTTTCCCCTGTCTTGGCGCACTTATTTTGACGGGGAACCCGTCCAAAAGTGCGCCGCAAGTAGATCACCTTTTCAAGACAGTTGAAAGTTAAATTTTAAGATCGGTAATTCACTATCCACCATCCACCCTAAATGTTCCTCAAGATCGAACTATCATCTATCTGGAAATCTTTAATTAGTCGCAAAGTGCAGTGGCAAGTTGCGACAATTTTAGGTGTCAGTTTGGGGGTGACGGGATTGGTTGTAGGGACGAAAAGTATTGGTTGGTGGGAGATGAGCGAACTGACTGTTTACGACCAAAGTGTGCGTTGGAAATCGCCACTGCCGCCAGATCCTCGATTACTAATCGTGGCAATTACCGAAGAAGATCTCAATCTTCAAAAAGTTTGGCCATTACCCGATCGAACGATCGCCAAAATCATCCAAAAGCTCACAGATGCAAAAGCTAAAATTATTGGTTTAGATGTATTTCGGGCGAATCCTGTCAACCCAGGACATGAAGATTTAGTCGAAATTTGGGAGCGCAATGATGTCATTGTACCTGGTTGTCATCATCGAAATTTCCAAGATCCAGGCATTGCCGGACCGCCAGGAATTCCGCCCGAACAATTGGGTTTTTTGGATGTATTAGTAGATCGAGATAGTATCGTCCGGCGCGGATTATTATTTATGTCTCGGAATCCCAAATCGCCTTGTACTAGCGAAACTAGTTTAGCTCTCCAACTTGCCCAAGAATACCTGCTGCGCCAGCATAATATCCAAGGTGAATTTGACTCAAAACAGGAATTTCACATCGCTAATGCTCATTTTCGCCCCATCGCCAGACATGATGGAGGCTATCAGGATGCTGAATCTGGCGGTTATCAGATTTTACTCAACTATCGATCGCGATATGCTGTTGCTAAAATTGTTTCGATTACAGATTTATTGAACAATCGAGTCAATCCTAAACTAATTAAAGATCGGATCGTGCTGATCGGGTCTACAGCTAGTTCTCTCAATGATGACTTTCTCACTCCCTATAGTGCCGGAAAAGCTGAAGATGCCACCATGCCAGGGGTGATGGTTCACGCTCAAATTACCAGCCAAATTCTCAGTGCGGTACTCGACAAACAACCGCTCTGGTGGTTTATTCCCGATTGGCTCGAAGGAATGTGGATCGGTTGTTGGTGTCTGACAGGGAGTTTACTGGCTTGGTACGTTCGCCATCCGATCCAATTATTAGTCACGATTGGTGGTGCGGTAATTGTGCTGGTGGGGGGATTTGCGATCGCGTTTGCTCATGCGGCGTGGATACCGCTAGTGAGTCCATTTGTGGGACTAATTGTCAGTAGCATTGGTGTCTTGGGTTTTACGAGCTATCAAGCACAGCAACAGCAACAAGACATGGAAAGTTTGGTAAAAGAGCGAGAACAAGCAATTGCCGCACTCAACCTGCTGCTGAGTCAAACAGCACCACCTGTGACAGCACCGCCATTGCTGCTACCACCAACTGCCTTACCGCCGACGGAATTGCCTCAAACGACGATGGCTCATCCTGCCACACTAGATCCAAATTTAACTGTCCCTTATCAACCAAATCCCACCCTCAAGCAAGATCCAATTCCGACTCCCGCACCACCAATGGGCGCACTCCTACCAAACTACCTGCTGGATGGACGCTACCAAGTCGAACATACCTTAGGTGCTGGTGGTTTTGGCATGACGTATCTAGCACGGGATACTAAACGCCCTGGCAAGCCTCAGTGTGCGATCAAGCAATTAGTTCCCGCCAGAAGAGATGCAAATTTTGTCAGTTTGGCACGGCGGTTATTTAATACAGAAGCAGAGATTCTCTCAAAGTTAGGACATCATCCCCAAATTCCCCATTTGTTGGCTTATTTTGAAGATCGGCAAGAGTTTTATCTAGTTCAAGAATTTATCGATGGGATGACACTAGATCGAGAATTAGAGGGTGCAACTCAGCCGTGGACTGAGGAGCAAGTCTTGGATTTATTGCGTCAGTTGTTACCAGTTTTGGGATTTATTCACAGTCAATATGTGATTCATCGCGATCTCAAGCCAGGTAATATCATTCGCGAACGACATCATAGCAAGCTAGTATTGATTGATTTTGGCGCGGTGAAGGAAATTCAACCGCAAGTTACCGATGAGCAAAATGTGACGATCTCGATCGGGACTCGCGGTTATACACCACCAGAACAGTATGCTGGTCAGCCTAATTATACTAGCGATCTTTATGCATTGGGATCGATCGCGATCGAAGCTTTAACTAATATTCAGCCCCGTTATTTACCCGTCAATAAAGACACTGGTAATATGATTTGGCACGATCTCGTTACCGTTAGCCCTGCACTAATTCAAGTATTAGATAAAATGGTGGCTTACAACTTTCCAGATCGCTATCAATCGGCAACTGCGGTACTGCTGGATTTACCCTCCGTCTAACCTACCGTGCATACACAAGTCGGCTAGACTTCGTTTAAAGGTGGTGCTCTACCCCCCAACCCCCCCCTTGTAAAGCAGGGTGGATTAATTGTGAGGGAATAAAATCTAGCACCCTGGTGCTTCGTCGCCAACCGCCCTCGACTCAAGTCGGGGCTAATAGCGAAAGTCCACTGAAGTGGACTGGAATAATTTACTCTGGCGACAATTAATCCACCCTGCCAACCCCCTTGTAAAGGGGGTGCTCTAGCTCCCTCCCCTTTATAAGGGGAGGGCTGGAGTGGGGTAACAGGACTACACATCAACTCAAATAAATTGTGTATACACCGTAGCTTTTTAAGGTGGATTTTTAGGGTTTACAGATAACACTCTATATTTTTCAAACATCATCTACGCTATTTTACCGATCTTTTTGGAACGATCGAGTTTTTAGATCCAGATATCGGCTATAAAATTAAGACTTTTGACTTGAATAATGAAGCTAGACCGACAAAAATGTATGGATAATTACCATTCGATTAATTATTTAAGAAAAATTTTATACCTAAATTTTTGTATCTAAATAGATCGATCGAGTTGGCTTAGTTTTGGTAGTCAGATAATATATATTACATAGTATCCTGGCTGCCACAATCGATCGTGAAAACTCCCACACTCTTGTTGACTCCCATCGTGCTCACTAGCATCCTCCTGGGTGCAAATGTCGCTCAGGCACAAACCTACAACCCTACAAACCGCTTCCCCGTCGCCGATAAAACGGCGATTGGTACTCAAGTTTCGGGCAGTAATAACAACTTTACCATCACGGGTGGGTTGAGTCGGGGACAGAATTTATTCCATAGTTTTACAGATTTCTCCGTTCCCACAGGTGGTTCTGCTACATTCAACCATACAGTGGGGGAGCAATCGATTATCACCCGCGTCACGGGTAATTTATTTTCCGATATTAATGGTTTAGTTAATACTCAGGGTGCGAATTTCTTGCTGATCAATCCCATTGGGATGGTATTTGGGCCGAATGCTCA